>NZ_JBFTPD010000029.1:0-92940 GCF_056398305.1 Rhizobium sp. 01T444 | reverse complement strand
CAGGAAACGAGGCCGGTCTTCAGATCACCGGTCGCGAGCTTACCGGCATTGACGACGCTCAAGCCATCGACATCCTTTTGCGGCAGGATCGACTGGATGATCGGCTCGCTGTCGAGATGTTTCGGCAGCGGCAGCTGTACGAGAATGCCATGGATCGACCGATCGGCATTCAGCGAAGCGACAAGGGCTGCAAGCTCCTCCTGCCTGGTCTCGGTTGGCAGCGTGTGCTGGACGGATTTGAAGCCGCATTCCTTGGCCATGCGGCTCTTGGAGCTGACATAGGTGTGGCTCGCCGGATCGTCGCCGACGATGACGACGGCAAGGCCCGTCTGGACGCCCTTGGCGGCTTCTAGCGCAGTATTTGCCGATTTAACGGTTTCGATTACGGAAGCGGCAACCTGCTTGCCGTCGATTACCTTGACCATGGCTCAGCCCATGCGCTCGGAGGCATAGCTGCCGGGGCTTGCCGGGAAGACGACGGTACGGTTGCCATTGATGAAGGTACGGTGGTGGATATGGGCGTGGATGGCGCGCGCCAGCACCTGGCTTTCGACATCGCGGCCGATTGAGACATAGTCTTCGGCGCTCTGCGCATGGGTTATGCGAGCAGTGTCCTGCTCGATGATCGGGCCTTCGTCGAGATCGGCCGTCACGTAGTGCGCCGTGGCGCCGATCAGCTTCACGCCGCGCTCATAGGCCTGCTTGTAGGGATTGGCGCCCTTGAAGCTCGGCAGGAAGGAATGGTGGATGTTGATGATCCGGCCCGACATTTTCTGGCACATCTCGTCCGACAGGATCTGCATATAGCGGGCGAGCACGATCAATTCCGTGCCGGTCTGCTCGGCCACGTCCATGATATGCGCTTCCGCCTGCACCTTGTTGGCCTTAGTGACGGGAATATGGTGGAACGGAATGTCGTGGTTGACGACGACCTTCTGGTAATCGAAATGATTGGAGACGACGCCGACGATATCGATCGGCAGCGCGCCGATCTTCCAGCGATAGAGCAAGTCGTTGAGACAATGGCCGAAGCGGGACACCATGAGCAGCACCTTCATGCGTTTCTCGCTGTCATGGAAATCATAAGTCATGCCGAAGCGCGTGGCGATGCTGGTGAAGCCGGCGCGGATATCGGCCCCGGAGATGCCTTCCTCGGAAATGAAGGAGACGCGCATGAAGAACTGGCCGGTGTCCAGATCGTCGAATTGCGAGCTGTCGACGATATTGCAGCCCTGTTCGGCGAGATACCCCGAGATCGCCGCAACGATGCCGCGCGTCGACTTGCAGGATACTGTCAGTACGTAGCTCTTCATGCCATCTCTTCCTTCGTCAATTGACGCATAGGCCATCAGCCGGGCCGGTGCGTTGATGCTCCGGCCCGCAGGCGCATGATGTCAAAACCTCAACCGGTCGGCTCAGATATCGAGCGTGCTGTCGCGTTCCCACTGGGTGAAATGCGAGCAGAAGGCATTCCATTCCTGGTGCTTGAGCTTGAGATAGGCGGCGGAGAACTCGGTTCCGATCGCAGCCTTCAGACCCTCGTCGGCGTCATAGGCCCGCAGCGCATCGAGCAGGTTCAGCGGCAGACGCGGCGCGTCCTTCACCAGATGGCCTTCCGCATACATGTCGATATTGTGATGCGGACCGGGATCTGCCTTGCTGTTCAGCCCGTCAAGACCGGCCGCAATGATGATTGCCTGCAGCAGGTAGGGGTTGACCGCACCATCAGGCAGGCGCAGCTCGAAGCGGCCGGGGCCCGGCACGCGTACCATGTGGGTGCGGTTGTTGCCGGTCCAGGTTACCGTATTCGGCGACCAGGTGGCGCCCGAGGTCGTGCGCGGCGCGTTGATGCGCTTATAGGAATTGACGGTCGGGTTGGTGATCGCGGCAAGCGCCGAAGCGTGTTTCATGATGCCGCCGAGGAAATGCCTGCCTTCCGCCGACAGGCCGAATTCGGCTGCCCTGTCGGCGAAGACGTTGACCTTGCCATCATTGTCCCAGACCGAGATATGGCAATGGCAGCCATTGCCGGTCAGGCCCTTGAAGGGCTTCGGCATGAAGGTGGCGCGAAGCCCGTGCTTTTCGGCGATCGACTTGACCATGAACTTGAAGAAGGAATGCTTGTCGGCCGTCTTCAGCGCATCGTCGAATTCCCAGTTCATCTCGAACTGGCCGTTGGCATCCTCGTGGTCGTTCTGATAGGCGCCCCAGCCGAGCTCCAGCATATAGTCGCAAATCTCGGCGATGACGTCGTAGCGGCGCATGACGGCCTGCTGGTCGTAGCAGGGCTTTTCAGCCGTGTCGCGGCCATCGGAAATCTGTTCGCCGTCGGCCGTGATCAGGAAGAATTCGGCCTCGACGCCGGTCTTGACCCGCTTGCCCGCCGCTTCGGCTTTATTGACGAGCTTCTTCAGCACGTTGCGCGGCGCCTGCGCCACGACGTTGCCCTCCATCATGCAATCGGCGGCTACCCAGGCGACGTCCTTCTTCCAGGGAAGCTGGATGACGGAGGTGGCATCAGGAACAGCAAAGAGGTCGGGATGGGCGGGCGTCATGTCGAGCCAGGTGGCGAACCCGGCAAAACCCGCACCCTCTTCCTGCATGCCGGCAATCGCCTGCGCCGGCACCAGCTTGGCACGCTGGCCGGAGAAGAGGTCAGTATAGCTGATCATGAAATATTTGATGCCTTTGTCTTTCGCAAAAGCAGCAAGGTCCAGTGTCATTCTCGTTCCCCTTTGGATTTCTCAGAGACACTTTGGTTATGGATGCGAAGCGGCCGGACTTTTTGCCCGGCCGGTAGAAATCAGTAACCTCCCTTGCCCGGTATCCAGCTCGTTCCCGCGAGCGGCACCTGCGCCATCGCAGAAGCCTCGATCGTCAATGCGCAGAGGTCTTCCGGTTCCAGATTGTGGACATGATTCTTGCCGCAGGCGCGCGCGATCGTCTGCGCCTCCAGTGCCATGACCTTGAGGTAATTGGCGAGGCGGCGACCGGCGGTGATCGGATCGACGCGCTTCATCAGTTCCGGATCCTGCGTGGTGATGCCGGCCGGATCCTTGCCTTCGTGCCAGTCGTCATAGGCGGCCGCCGTCGTATGCAGCGCCTCGTATTCCGCCGCCCAGCGCGGATCATTCTCACCGATGGCGATGAGGGCGGCCGTGCCGATGGACACGGCATCAGCGCCGAGCGCCAGGGCCTTCGCCACGTCGGCGCCGTTCCTGATGCCGCCCGAAACGATGAGTTGCACCTTGCGGTGCATCCCGAGATCCTGCAGCGCCTGCACGGCCGGGCGAATGCAGGCGAGCGTCGGCATGCCGACATGCTCGATGAAGACTTCCTGCGTCGCCGCAGTACCGCCCTGCATGCCATCGAGCACGACGACATCGGCGCCGGCCTTCACGGCAAGGGCCGTATCGTAATAAGGGCGCGCACCGCCGACCTTCACATAGATCGGTTTTTCCCAGTTGGTGATCTCGCGCAGTTCGAGGATCTTGATCTCGAGGTCGTCAGGGCCGGTCCAGTCGGGATGACGGCTTGCCGAACGCTGATCGATACCCTTCGGCAGCGTGCGCATCTCGGCGACGCGGTCGGAGATCTTCTGACCGAGCAGCATTCCACCGCCACCGGGCTTGGCACCCTGGCCAACGACGATCTCGATCGCATCGCAGCGGCGCAGATCCCGCGGGTTCATGCCGTAGCGCGACGGCAGGTACTGGTAGACGAGCGTCTGCGAATGGCCACGCTCTTCCTCCGTCATGCCGCCATCGCCTGTTGTCGTCGAGGTGCCGGCGATCGTGGCACCACGGCCGAGCGCTTCCTTGGCCGGACCGGAGAGCGAGCCGAAGCTCATGCCGGCGATCGTGATCGGGATCTTGAGTTCGATTGGCTTTTTGGCGTAGCGCGAGCCGAGCACGACATTGGTGCCGCACTTCTCGCGGTAACCTTCGAGCGGATAGCGGGAGATCGAGGCTCCGAGGAACAAGAGATCGTCGAAATGCGGCAGCTTGCGTTTGGCGCCGCCACCGCGGATATCATAGATGCCGGTCGCCGCAGCGCGGCGGATTTCCGACATCGTGTATTCGTCGAAGGTTGCCGAAAGGCGAGGCTTTGTGGGCGGGTTGTGATAGCTCATGGAAAACCTCGATAAAACTCAATAGGCGTCGGCATTGTCGACGTTGAAATTGTAGAGCTTGCGGGAAGAACCGTAGCGGCTGAACTCCTCCGGCCGCACATCGGTAATGCCTGCCTTTGCGAGCAGGGCGGAGAGAAGCTCAAGATGTTCTGCCCGCATTTCCTTCTCGATACAGTCCGCGCCGAGGCTCTCGACCTTGCCACGGACGAAGATGCGGGCCTCGTAAAGGGAATCTCCGAGCGCATCGCCGGCGTCGCCAAGCACAACGAGGTTGCCGGCCTGCGCCATGAAGGCGGACATGTGACCGATATTGCCACGCACGACGATATCGATGCCCTTCATCGAGATGCCGCAGCGCGAAGAGGCATTGCCCTCGATGACGAGCAGGCCGCCGCAGCCGGTGGCACCCGCATACTGACTGGCGTCACCCTTGATGGTAATGCGGCCGGACATCATGTTTTCGGCGACACCGGGGCCGGCCGAGCCGTGCACGGTGATGACCGCCTCCTCGTTCATGCCACCGCAGTAATAGCCGACGCTGCCGTGGATATCGATGCTGACGGGTGCATGCACGCCGGCGGCGACGGCATGGTGGCCACGCGGATTGACGACGTCGAACTGCAGGTCGTTGTCGCCTGACGCCACGTCATGCAGGGCTTGATTGAGGTCACGAAGCGGGGTCGCCGCAAGATCGAATGTGGGCATGAAATCGTCCTGAAATGAAATCGAGCCGATGGGATGAAGGCAGAAAAGTTGCTCTCAGCGTTCCCAGAAATAGACGGTCGCGGGCTCCGGCTCCCAGACGCGCGCGGTATCGATGCCGGGCAGGTTGACGAGCGCGCGGTATTCCGAGCCGAAGGCGACGTAACGGTCGGTCTCGGCCATGACGGCAGGCTTGCAGGCGATCGCATCGCGCACGACGCCGAAGCCGGACTTGGTACCGACGACGAAGGTGAAGAAACCGTCGAGATCGTCGACGGCACCTTCCAGCGCCTCGCCGAGATTCTTGCCCTTGGCCATTTCGGCGGTCAGGTAGGCGGCGGCGACTTCCGTGTCGTTCTCGGTCTCGAAGGTCATGCCTTCGCGCTTCAGTTCACGGCGCAGGTTGTTGTGATTGGAAAGCGAGCCGTTGTGAACGAGGCACTGGTCGGAGCCGGTGGAAAAGGGATGGGCACCGAGCGTGGTGACTGCCGATTCGGTCGCCATGCGGGTATGGCCGATGCCATGCGTTCCAGCCATGGAATTGACGGCGAAACGGGAAACGACGTCCTTCGGCAGGCCGGTTTCCTTGTATATCTCGATCGCGTCGCCGCTGCTCATAATACGGATGTCGGGGCGCAGCTCGGCGATGGCGGCACGGCCCTCTTCGAGCATGTCCTTCGGCAGTGTGACGACGGCATGGGTGCTCTTGATATCGATTGAGACCTCCGTGCCGAGTTCCTTCTCAAGCTCGGCCTCAAGACCCGAGAAATCCTTCTTCGGCTTGGCGGACTGGACGGTGATCTTCGCGCTATTGCCGCTGCTTGCGCCATAGATGGCAATGCCGGCGCTATCAGGCCCGCGGTCCGTCATCGTCACCAGCATGGACGACAGCATCGCGCCGAGCTCCGGCTCGAGGCTTTTATCCTTCAGGAAGAGACCCACAATTCCGCACATGACAGACCCTCCATTTCGCGTCTGCAAAATGACTATCAGGTCTGTTTTGGGTTTTCAACCTGCAGGAATATTTTTTTCCTTTAAGGCAAGTCAGTCATTCTTGCCGCGTTGCGGATAGCTGATGATGGAGAGATATCGGCTCGGCAACTTCACAAGTTTTTCCGGCCCGTGCGGCGCATCGGCATCGAAGAACAGGCTGTCGCCCGGCTGCATCGGGAAAAGCTGGTCGCCATGGCGATAGACGACCTCTCCGTCCAGCATGTAGATCAGCTCCATGCCCTCATGCTGGAAGGTCGGAAAGACATCCGAATCCGTCGTCAGCGTGATGAGATAGGGCTCGACGATCACGCCGCTGCTGTTGTTGTCGATATGGCCGAGCAGATTATACTGATGGCCGGCGCGCGTGCCGCGGCGCTCAAGCTCGATACCCTGCCCCGCCTTGACGAAGACGGCGTTGCGCGGCTCCTCGTAACGGCGAAAAAAGGCCGTCAACGGCACGCCGAGAGCGCGCGAGAGCGATTGCAAGGTCGTCAGCGATGGCGAGATATTGCCGTTCTCGATCTTCGACAGCATGCCGAGCGAAATGCCGGTCGCGGCGGCAAGGTCGGTCACGGTAATGCCGAGCTTCTTGCGATAGGCGCGAACCTCATGGCCGATCGCCATTTCGAGATTGTTTTCCTTCGGCTCGCGCACCGCGTGCGGATTCTGGGACAGGGCCTGACGAACCGCATGGGCATGCTCCTGGCTCGACGTTTCATCCAGCTTGATCTTCATTCACGGTCCTTCGCGCACTCTCTCTGCAAGTATCCTATCGTCAGAGTGAAATCTTCTCAACCCTGAAGAAAGTCAGAGCTTGCGGCTTGAACTCGGATTGGTGCCGTAGAGGCCGCGAAAGAGGCGTGAAAAATGCGCGGCCCCGGAAAAACCTGTCGCAATGGCGATCTCGGAGATCGACAGAGGGCTCTGCTCAAGAAGCCTTCGGGCGTGTTGCAGCCTGATGCGTCTGTATTGCTCGAGGAAAGTCGTATCGAGGTGAGCGGCGAACAGGCGGTCGAGATGGCGCGGCGTCACCCCGGCAATGCGGGCCATGGCTGCGCGGTTGAGCGGCATCTCGATGGTTTCCTCCATCTTCTCCAGGACGCTCAGCAAACCCGGATGGTGCGCGCCGTAGCGCTCGGCAAGGGAAGCGCGCTGCGGCGCTGTCGGCTGACCGACCTCGGTATGCAGGAACCAGTCGCTGACCCGGCGGGCGAAATCCGGCCCCATGCGCTCGGCAATCAGCGCATGCATCATGTCGAGCGGCGCAATGCCGCCGCCACAGGTAATGCGGTTGCCGTCGACGACGAAACGCGCCTGGCGCGGCGACAGGTCGGGAAAGGCTTCGAGAAGCGCCGGCGCATGCTCCCAATGGATTGTAAAGTCACGGCCTGTCAGCAGCCCGGCCGCGGCCAGCAGATAGGGCCCCCCCGAAATGCCGCCGATGCGCACACCTTCGCGCGCGAGCTGCCGTATGCAGGAAAGCACGGCCGGATAGTGCCAGTCGCGCGGCGAACCACCTGCGCAGACAAAGACAGTGCCGAGCCCCAAACCGCGACCCGGAAGCGGCGCGGCCGGAACCGGTACGCCACCGGAAGACGACACTGCCCCGCCTTCCGGCGAAAAGCATGAGATACGGTAGATTTCCCGCCCGGCGAGCAGGTTGGCGGCTCGCAGCGGCTCGCTCGCCGAGGCATAGGACATCAGGGCAAATCCCGGCAGAAGAATGAAGCCGATGGAATGCAGGTTTTTTGCTTCGATAGACGCCATGTCCCTTTCTTATCGATAAATGTCCCAAACAGGCAAGTCACGCCTCGCCTTTCTGGCATCATGGCATCAGCTCCCACCGGATCTATCCATGCGCTATTCCGCTCTCTCCATCTTCTTAAACGGGCTTCGCGGCAACAATGGCTGGGCGCCTGCCTGGCGCCAGCCTTCGCCGAAGCCGCATTATGATGTGATCATCGTGGGCGGCGGCGGCCATGGCCTTTCGACGGCCTATTATCTCGCCAAGACGTTCGGCATCACCAATGTCGCCGTGCTGGAGAAGGGTTATCTCGGCTCCGGCAATATCGGCCGCAACACGACGATCATCCGCTCCAACTATCTGCTGCCCGGCAACAACCCCTTCTACGAGTTGTCGATGAAGCTTTGGGAAGGGCTGGAACAGGATTTCAACTTCAACGCCATGGTTTCGCAGCGCGGCGTGCTGAACCTCTTCCATTCCGATGCGCAGCGTGATGCCTATACAAGGCGCGGCAATGCCATGCGCCTGCACGGCGTTGACGCAGAGCTCCTCGATCGGGCTGCTGTCCGCAAGATGCTGCCCTTTCTCGATTTCGACAATGCCCGGTTCCCCGTCATGGGCGGCCTGCGCCAGCCGCGCGGCGGCACGGTGCGCCACGATGCGGTCGCCTGGGGCTATGCCCGTGGCGCCGACAGCCGCGGCGTCGATATCATCACCAATTGCGAGGTCACCGGCATTCGCAGCGAGAATGGCAGGGTGACAGGCGTCGAGACCACCAGGGGCTTCATCGGCTGCGGCAAGCTGGCGCTCGCTGCCGCCGGCAATTCCACCGTGGTCGCCGACATGGCGGGCTTGCGCCTGCCCATCGAGAGCCATGTGCTGCAGGCCTTCGTCACCGAGGGGCTGAAACCGTTCATCGATACCGTCGTCACCTTTGGCGCCGGCCATTTCTACGTTTCACAGTCGGACAAGGGTGGCCTCGTCTTCGGTGGCGATATTGATGGCTATAATTCCTATGCCCAGCGCGGCAATCTCGCCACTGTCGAGCACGTCGCCGAAGCCGGCGTGGCAATGATCCCGTCGCTGACGCGGGTCAGATATCTGCGCAGCTGGGGCGGCGTCATGGACATGAGCATGGACGGCTCGCCGATCATCGACCGCACCCATATCGATAATCTCTACCTGAATGCCGGCTGGTGCTATGGCGGCTTCAAGGCCACACCCGCCTCCGGCTATTGCTACGCCCACCTGATTGCCCGCAACGAGCCACACGAGACGGCGCGCGAGCTGCGTCTCGACCGTTTCCGGCGCGGCTACCAGATCGACGAAAAGGGCGTCGGCGCCCAGCCCAACCTGCATTGAGGACGTGAAGCCATGGCAAGCCTGATTTCCTGCCCTCATTGCGGCATCCGTCCCAAGGAAGAATTCACCATCCGGGGCGATGCGAGCCTGATACGGCCGGCGGCCGATGCCGGCGCTGACACCTGGTACGACTACGTCTATCTGCGGGATAATCCGAGGGGACGGCATAAGGAGTACTGGCACCATTCCTCCGGCTGCCGGCGCTGGCTGATTGTTGAGCGCGACACCGTCACCCACGCCGTTCACACCGTCAGCGATGCCGCGCTTGCCAAGCTCGGAGGTGCGGCATGACGAGTTCGCGGCTTCCCAGCGGTGGCCGGATCGACCGATCGAGCACGCTGAACTTTACCTTCGATGGCAGACAACTGGCCGGCCATCCCGGTGATACGCTCGCCTCCGCGCTTCTTGCCAACGGCATCCAGCTTGTCGGCCGCAGCTTCAAGTATCACCGGCCGCGCGGCATCCTGACGGCGGGTGCAGCCGAGCCCAACGCGCTGGTCACGACGAGCACTGGCGGCCGCACAGAGGCCAATACGCGTGCCACGATGATCGAACTCCATCACGGGCTCATCGCCCGCAGCCAGAACCGCTGGCCCTCGCTCGGCTTCGACATTGGCGCCGTCAACGGCCTGCTGTCGCCCTTCCTGAGCGCCGGCTTCTACTACAAGACCTTCATGTGGCCGGCCGCCCTTTGGGAAAAGCTCTACGAGCCGCTGATCCGCAAGGCCGCCGGCCTCGGCAAGGCGTCCTACGAGCCCGATCCTGACTCCTACGAGAAATGCTGGGCTCACTGTGATCTGCTCGTCATCGGCGCAGGACCTGCCGGGCTCGCAGCGGCGCTGACGGCAGGACGCGCCGGCGCCCGCGTCATCCTCGCCGACGAAGATTTCGCGCTCGGCGGCAGTCTGCTCCTCGAAAACGGCACCCGGCTGCAGGACATGCTCGACGAACTCGAGGGCCTGCCGAACGTCCGTCTCCTGCCGCGCACCACCGTCGTCGGCTGGTACGACGACAATGTCTTCGGCGCCGTCGAACGTGTGCAAAAACATGTGGCGCTGCCCGATCCGCATCGGCCCGTCGAGCGCCTCTGGCGCATCATCGCCAAACAGGCAATCCTCGCCTCGGGCGCTGAAGAGCGTCCGCTCGTCTTCGGCGGTAACGATATTCCAGGCGTGATGGTGGCCGGTGCTATGCACAGCTATCTCAGCCGCCAGGCGGTGACGCCCGGCGCCCGCACCGTGATCTTCACCAGCAATGCCTCCGGCTATCGCACGGCGGCCGCCCTCGAAGCCGAAGGTGTCGATGTCGCCGCCATCGTCGACAGCCGCGATGCGGCCGGCAGTGCCTGGTCCGGGCGCGCCCGTGTGCTGAACGGCAGCCGCGTGCGCGACGCGCATGGCGGCCAACGCCTGCGCCATGTCACGATCGAGACCGCTTCGGCAGTGCAGCGCATCGAGGCGGATGCGCTTGCCATGTCCGGCGGCTGGAGCCCGATCATCCATCTTGCCTGCCATCGGGGCGCCAAGCCGGTCTGGTCCGAGGAAAGGGCAGCCTTCCTGGCGCCGGAACGCCAGCAGGGACTGTCGATTGCCGGCTCTGCGGCCGGGCTCGGCGCGACGGGCGCCTGCCTCGGCGATGGCGCGGCGAAGGCCGTTGAGGCACTGAGGGCGATCGGCTTCGTCAAGGTTGAGCCCGCCTTCGCGCCCGTCGAGGAAACCGAGGCGGCCTCGAAGCCGCTTTGGTCCGTCAAGGGCGGAAAGGGCAAGGCCTTCGTTGATTATCAGAACGACGTACACCTCAAAGATCTCGGCCTTGCCGTTCGCGAGGGATATGGGCATGTCGAGCTTGCCAAACGCTATACGACAAGCGGCATGGCGACCGACCAGGGCAAGCTTTCCAATATCAATGCGATCGGCATCCTGGCCGAGGCCCGCGGCGTGTCGCCTGCCGACGTCGGCACGACCACATTCCGTCCCTTCTATACGCCTGTCTCCTTCGGCGCCCTGACGGGCGGCTCGCGCGGCCGTCATTTCCAGCCGGTACGCAGGTCACCGCTACATGGCTGGGCAAAGATGAATGGCGCCGTCTTCGTCGAGACCGGGCTCTGGTACCGCTCCTCGTGGTTTCCACGTGCGGGAGAGACGACCTGGCGTGAGAGCGTCGACCGCGAGGTGCTGAACATCCGGCAGAATGCCGGCATTTGCGACGTCTCCACCCTCGGCAAGATCGAGGTCTTCGGCAGGGATGCCGCTGCCTTCCTCGACCGCGTCTATTGCAACGGCTTTGCCAAGCTACCGGTCGGCCGGGCGCGCTATGGCATCATGCTGCGCGAGGACGGCATGATCTACGACGACGGCACGACGAGCCGCTTTGCCGAGGACCATTTCTTCATGACGACGACGACGGCGCTCGCCGCCGGCGTGCTGACCCATCTCGAATTCTGCGCCCAGACGCTCTGGCCGGAACTTGACGTCCGTTTTGCCTCCTCGACCGACCAATGGGCGCAGATGGCGGTCGCCGGCCCGAAATCGCGCGCGATCCTTTCCGAGATCGTCGACGCGGATATTTCCGATGCCGCCTTCCCCTTCATGAGCGCGCGCGTGGTCTCCCTCTTCGGCGGCTCGCTTGAGGGCCGGCTCTTCCGGATCTCCTTTTCCGGCGAACTCGCCTATGAACTCGCCGTGCCGGCCGGCTACGGCGAATGGGTCGCCGACCGGATCATGCAGGCGGGTGAAAAGCACGGCATCTGCCCCTACGGTGCCGAGGCACTCGGGGTCATGCGCATAGAGAAGGGCCATGTCACCCATGCCGAGATCAACGGAACGGTTACGCCAGGCGATCTCGGCTTCTCCCGCATGGTTTCGGCCACCAAGCCCGACTTCATCGGCAAGGCGATGCTCGCCCGCGAAGGTTTGCAGGCCGAGGACCGCCCCCGTCTCGTCGGCGTCAAGCCGCTCGATCCGGCGACGAGCTTCCGCACCGGTTCCCATATCCTTGCCAAGCATGCCGCAGCGACCCTTGAAAACGACCAGGGCTATGTGACCTCGAGCGCCTTCTCACCGAGTCTTGGCCATACGATCGGCCTTGCGCTCGTCAAGCGTGGGCCTGAGCGCATGGGCGAAAAGGTCGTGGTTTGGAATGGCCTGAGAAACGAATTCACCGAGGCGGTGCTCTGCAGTCCCGTCTTCATCGATCCCGACAACGAGAAGCTCCATGCCTGAACGTCCCGAACACAAGCCAGCTCTCACAGGCAAGGCGACAGTTGAAGGCTCCGGCATCCGGCTGGAGCCGCTGCCGGAAGGCCATCTCCTGCATGTCATGGGCGCAATCGACGGTGATAGCCTCGCCAACGCGCTCTCTGCCGCTGGACTGGCAACGAGCGCTGCGCGAGTGGCCGGTTATCAGCAATGGTATATAACAGGCGAGGAAAGCCTGTCGCCCTCGCGTATCGCGCTCCTTGCCGATCATTTGAGAGGCAGAAGCTTCGTCTGCGATCAGAGCCATGGCCGCATCCGCATCGCTCTTTCAGGTCCCCGCGCTGCGGACCTGCTCACTCGGGGAACGGCGGTCGACCTCGATCCCGCCGCTTTCCCCGTCGGCCAATCGGCCGTTACACTTTTCGGACATGTCTCCGTCCAGCTGACGCGCACGCAGGCGACAAGCTTCGAGCTCACGGTGCTGCGCAGCTTTGCCGAAGATCTCTACGAGATGCTCGAACACGTCGCGGCGGGCTGAGCGCGGGCCCTGAGGTCACATAGACACACAAAAGCCAGGCCCACGGTCAAGAGCTCAAAACAACGAACAGAACCTCAGCGCATCATAGACGGCGGCATGGATGTTGCGGCTGGAAACCGCGTCGCCGATCCGCACGAGGTCGAAACGCCCCTCGCTATTGCGCAGCGGCAGCGGTGGCTGACGATTGATCAGGGCGGAATAGTCCACCGCACCAAGATTTCGCGAAAGCGGCTTCAGCTCAAGATAGGGCCCGTCATTGGCAAGCGTGCCATGTTCGACGACGACCTGGGAGACGCGCCGCTCCCACTGTGCGCCGTCTGCAAAATCCGACCCGAGTACGGCGACAAGGGCATTGCCGTCGCGCCGGACGGATTTGAGCCGCGTGTTGATGGTCACCTTGACGTTCCGTTCTGCGAAGGTACGGGCATAGGGCACGTGGTTCATGCCCCCCATATCGGGCGCGAAAAAGCGTTCGGGCGACACAAGCTCGAGCTCCGCGCCGCTTCTGGCAATCACCTCAGCCGCCGACATGCCCGGATGTGCGCCATTGTCATCGAAGAGCAGTACAGTGTCGGCGATCCTGACGCCGCCGGCGAGGATTTCCCAGGAAGATGTCACAAGCTCATCGCCTGCATCGAGTTCTGGCTGCTGCGCGATGCCACCGGTCGCAATGACAACGAGGTCGGGTTGAAGAGCAATGACGTCGCTTGCCTCTGCGTAGACATCATAGTGCATGCGAACACCCAGCCGCTCCAGTTCCGCCAGCCGCCAGTCGATGATACCAATCATCTCCTTGCGCCGGAGATTGCGGATAAGCAGATTGACCTGTCCGCCGGCCTTTCCGGTCGCTTCCAGAACATCCACCTCATGGCCACGCTCGGCAAGCACGCGGGCGGCCTCGAGACCGGCCGGTCCGGCACCGACCACGACCGCCTTACGACGGATCTCCGCCTTGGGGATCTCATGCGGGATTTGCCCTTCACGACCGGTCGCGGCATTGTGGATACAGAGTGCCTCGCCGCCTTCGTAGATACGGTCGAGACAATAGGTGGCGCCGACACAGGGCCGGATGCGAGCCTCCTCACCGCTCTCGATCTTGCGCACGATATGGGGATCGGCAATATGGGCGCGCGTCATGCCGACCATGTCGAGCTTTCCCTCGGCGATCGCATGACGGGCTGTTGCCACGTCACCGATGCGCGCAGCATGAAAGACGGGGAACTTTGTTATCGCCTTCACTTCGCCGGCAAAATCGAGATGCGGGGCAGACGCCATGCCCTGGATCGGAATGACCTCGTTGAGCGCGACATCGCTGTCGATATGACCGCGAATGATGTTGAGAAAATCGATATCGCCGGATCGCGCGAATCGTGAAGCGATCTCTATGCCTTCCTCGCGTGACAGTCCTTTCTCCCAGTCCTCGTCGGCGACAAGGCGCATGCCGACGATGAAATCCGGCCCGACCGCCTCGCGAACTGCCCGCGTGACCATGACCGAAAAACGCATGCGATTGTCGAGCGAACCGCCGAATTCGTCCTCGCGCCGATTGGTCGCCGGCGACCAGAAGCCATCCAGCAGATGGCCGTAGGCCTCGATCTCGATACCGTCGAGGCCGGCTTCCTGCATGCGCTGCGCCGCCGTGGCATAGTCTGCCACAATGCGGTCGATGTCCCAGTCTTCGGCCTCTTTCGGGAAGGCCCGGTGCGCCGGCTCACGGATCGGCGAGGCTGACAGCACAGGCAACCAGTCGCCCCTGTTCCAGCCCGTGCGGCGGCCAAGATGCGTGAGCTGGATCATGACCGCTGCACCGAACTCATGACAGTCGTCTGCAAGTCTCTTCAGCCAGGGCACGATCTCGTCGCGATAGGCATGGAGATTGCCGAAGGATGGCGGAGAGTCAGGCGAGACGACCGCCGATCCCGCCGTCATGGTGAGTGCAATACCGCCTCTCGCCTTTTCCCTGTGATAGAGCCGGTAGCGATCCGTCGGCATGCCGTTTTCCGAATAGGCCGGCTCGTGAGCGGTCGACATGACGCGGTTTTTCAGCGTCAGGTGCTTGAGTTGGAAAGGCTGCAGCAGGGGATCTCTAGAGGTCATATCCGCTCTCGTCGCTTGGGTGGGAGTGGCAATCGAACCGCTATTCTGGCCGATGCCGCAACGAATGACGATCCGGCCGACGCCGCATTCTAGCCGGCATGCGCCCGCCGGCTGCGGCTAAGGTCGATTGCGGTGTGCCAGAGCACGGCTCCAAGGATGACGGCACCCCCAAAGAAGGTGGCAATCGGCGGCTGTTCGGAAAACATGAGCCAGACCCAGAACGGGGTCAATACAATCTCCATTGTTCCGATCAGTGCGGCTTCGGCCGGCGGCATTCGCCTCGCCCCCGCCAGGAAAAGCACGAGCGCCAGCGAAAAATTGGTCGCTCCGAAGGCTGCCAGCACGATCCAGTTGTGAAGATCGAGCGAGCCGACCGAGCCGAAAGGGGCGAAAATGATAAGCGTCAGGAAGGCGCTGACAACGGTCGGCGGCAGGCTCGGCACCTCGGGATTGATGCGCGGAATGATGATGACGAGTGCGAAGGAAACCGTCATGCCGAGCGCCAGCAGGTCGCCGAGCCCGGTCCCGCCGCCGATCGACGAGGCAACGATGACCACAACACCCAGAAGAGAAATGCCCCCGGCAATCAGCGTGCGCCTGGCGACCCCCTCTTTCAGGATGATCCATCCGAACAGGGCGGCGATGAAGGGTGCGGTCGAATAGATCATCGTCACATTCGCGACGCTGGTCATATAGAGCGCCCCGATGAAGCAGCCCTGACTGACGGTCTGGCAGACAATCATAGCCAGACCGGATGGATGCAGGACCGAACGCCATTGCTTTCGCGAAATCCCGCCTTCGAGGAACAGGCAGGGGATCAGCAGGAACAGCCCACCGAACAGCGAGCGCCAGGCAATGGCCGTCCAGACATCGGTCGTCAGGAGCCGCGAGTAGACCCCGCTGGCGCTCCAGGCAAGCGTCGCCCCGATAACGAGAAGGATGCCCTTCTCGCGCTCGCCGGCACCGAGGTGCCTGGCCGGATGGTCAATGGTCACGCAGGTTATTCTCGAAGGAGGAAAAGTCGAACGCACCTCCTTTTTGCACCCGCAATTGACATCAGACAAACGAATAGTAGAGATGGATGTCATCGATTTTTTCTATGGCTGTCCATGCGCGAGCCCATCGAGAGTGATCTTCTCCGAACCTTCCTTGTCGTCGTCGAGACCACCAATTTTTCGGCGGCCGCACAGCGCGTCGGCAGAACACAGTCTGCGATCAGTGCTGCGATCAAGAAGCTGGAAGACACGATCGGCGAAGCACTGTTCGAACGCGGCGCCCGAGGGGTGGTGCTGACACGTCAGGGCGTCCAGCTCGTCCCCTATGCCCGCCGTGTCATCGATCTCCTGAGCGAGGCGGCGGCGACGATCCGCAGCAAACCGCTCGGCGGTCCTGTCCGCATCGGCATTCCCGAGGAATATAGCCAGACGGTGCTGCCCGCGGCACTTGCGGCCTTTGCCGTTCGCCATCCGGCCGTCGAAGTCACGGTCTCCTGCGATTATACTGTCCGCAACATCGCCGCCCTGGAACGCGACGAGCTCGATCTCGCCGTCGTCTTCGACTGGAGCGATCAGATGAGTGGCGAAGTGCTCTGCATCGACCCGACCGTCTGGGTGACCTCGATCGTCCACCGGCTGCACGACATCGACCCGCTGCCGATCGCAACCTATAGAGACTCGAGCTGGTGTCGCGAGTTTGCATTGAAGTCCCTACACCAGCTCGGGCGCAACTACCGGGTCGCCTTCATTGCCGACACCAGTTCCGGGCTGAAGAACGCC
The DNA here is from genome assembly GCF_056398305.1 of Rhizobium sp. 01T444. Taxonomy (NCBI): domain Bacteria; kingdom Pseudomonadati; phylum Pseudomonadota; class Alphaproteobacteria; order Hyphomicrobiales; family Rhizobiaceae; genus Rhizobium; species Rhizobium sp. 01T444. Next base: position 76,400 of record NZ_JBFTPD010000029.1, on the reverse strand, counting down.
GTGACGGCCGGTCTTGCCGTGACGACGCTGTCGCGCAGCAATATCCCGCCCGGCTGCCGGGAACTGACGACGGAGGACGGCTTCCCGCCGGTCGATTCCTCCAGGGTCGTTCTTCGTCGCAACACATTCCGGTCGAGCGAAGCGGTTCGCGAGCTTGCCGAGATGGTGCGCGACGCCTTCCAGCCTATGGCCGGGCCTCCGATGGCCTGACCGTATGCCGCAGCCGTCGCCGCGTTTCCGAGGGACTTTCGGAATAGCTTGCCCGATAGCTTCGCGCGAAGGCGGAGGCAGAATTGAAGCCGGTTGCGGCTGCAATATCGGCAAGGGATGCCGTCGTCTCGATCACCTTGCGCCGCGCCGCATTCAATCTCAGGGCAAGATAATGGATATGGGGCGGCGCACCGATCGAGGCCTGGAAGAGATCCTGCAGGTGCCGGGCGCTGATCCCGACCCTGCGGGCAAGACGCGCCAGCACGATCGGCTGCTCGATATTGTCCTCCATCAGCCGCACGGCGTGGGCCACCCGCGGATCATCCATGCGCAAGCCCGCCGACAGCGCCTCGTCGGCATGAAAGGATGGCTGCTCGTAGCGGAACAGCCGACTGACCTCGAGCGCCAGCGAATAGCTCTGACGCCGCCGGATGACCTCCAGCATCAGGTCCACGGTCGGCAGCGAGCCTGATGTGGTCAGCCGCTTGCCGTCGATGACGAACCGGTCCTTGACGACCGAGACCTGCGGATAGGCGAGCGCGAAATCCTCGTAGTCCTCCCAATGGACGGTCGCCGACAAGCCGTCGAGCAGGCAGGCTTCCGCAAGCAGCCAAGTACCGGATTCGATGCCGGCGATCATGGTCCGGTGGCGTGCCGCCTGCGATAGCTGCATCTTCAGGCCAGCAGTCGCGCTTTGCCGCCAGTTGTAGCTCGCCAGCACGAAGAGCGGCGTATCCGATGCCGTGGTCTGGAACGTTCCCTGTGTCGGTATGGCAATGTGGCTGGTTGTCGGCACCGCTTCTCCATCAGGCGTGAAGATGCGCCAACGGTAGAGCTCGCTGCCGGAAATGCGGTTTGCCCCGCGCAGCGGTTCGATGACGGAAGCGATAAGGATGAGGTTGGTATCCGGCAGGACGAGAAGATCGATGTCGAGCCGTTCCGTCGATCGCTCCAGCACAGTCCCCTCCCTAGTGTTCCGATAATGTATCGATCGATTCCGAAAATGCAAAGCATCCTCTCCCATCCTGGCGCGTAATACCCTCAAGACGAGGGAGAACAACAAACATGCCTCTTGCGATGAACCGCGATGTTTTCATCACCTGCGCCGTCACCGGTGCCGGCGATACGGTTTCGAAATCCAGCCACGTTCCCATTACTCCCAAGCAGATCGCGGATTCCGCGATCGACGCCGCCAAGGCTGGGGCGGCGGTCGTTCACTGCCATGTCCGCGATCCGGAAACCGGTGCCGCGAGCCGCCGCAACGACCTCTACAGGGAGGTCACCGACCGCATCCGTTCGGCAGACGTCGATGTGGTGCTGAACCTGACGGCCGGTATGGGTGGAGACCTGATTTTCGGCGACGTCGAAAGCCCCCTTCCCTTAAAGGCGAAGGGGACGGACATGGCAGGCGCAACCGAGCGCGTCAGCCATATTGCCGAATGCCTTCCCGAAATCTGCACGCTCGACTGCGGCACGATGAACTTCAATCTCGGCGACTACGTCATGACCAACACGCCCGCCATGCTGCGGGCAATGGCCAAGAAAATGACCGATCTCGGTGTGCGTCCCGAGATCGAAGCCTTCGACACCGGCCATCTGTGGTTTGCAAAGCAGCTCGCCGAAGAGGGCCTGATCGAGGATCCGGTGCTCATCCAGCTCTGCATGGGCATTCCGTGGGGTGCCCCCGACGACCTCAACACCTTCATGGCAATGGTCAACAACGTGCCCGATAGCTGGACCTTCTCAGCCTTTTCGATCGGTCGCAACGCCATGGCCTATCCAGCTGCCGCGGTTCTGGCGGGCGGCAATGTTCGCGTTGGCCTGGAGGATAATCTCTATATCGGCAAGGGCGCTCTCGCCACCAATGCGCAGCTCGTCGAAAAGGCGGTGCAGGTGGTCGAAGGCATGGGCGCGCGGATCATCGGTCCTGAGGACGTCCGCAAGAAACTGAAACTGACGAAGCGCTGAGGACGAAATGACAGGGATTACCAAAGCGGCCTGTATCGGCGGCGGCGTCATCGGCGGCGGATGGATTGCACGTTTTCTGCTTGCCGGCATTGATGTCAGCGTCTTCGATCCGCATCCGGAAGCAAGCCGCATCGTCGGCGAGGTCCTTGCCAATGCGGAAAAGGCCTATGGGATGCTGACCGGCGCCCCGCTGCCGCCGCGAGGTCGGCTCACCTTCGAAAAGTCCCTGCAAGAGGCCGTCTCCGGTGCCGACTGGATCCAGGAAAGCGTGCCGGAACGGCTCGATTTGAAGCGCCGCGTCTTAAGCGAGATCGACGCTGCCGCACGTCCGGATGCCCTGATCGGCTCATCCACTTCCGGCTTGCTGCCGAGCGACCTGCAGCGCGACATGAAGCATCCCGAGCGTCTCTTCGTCGCCCATCCCTATAATCCCGTCTACCTGCTGCCGCTGGTGGAGATCGTCGGCGGTGAGAGGACCTCGAAAGCCACCATCGAGGCAGCGATGGAGTGTCTGGTCCCGATCGGCATGAAGGGCGTCCATATCGCCAAGGAGATCGAGGCCTTCGTCGGCGACCGGCTGCTCGAAGCGCTCTGGCGCGAGGCGCTCTGGCTCATCCATGACGATATCTGCACCGTCGAGACGCTCGACGACGTCATCCGCTATTCCTTCGGCCTGCGCTGGGCGCAGATGGGCTTGTTCCAGACCTATCGCATCGCCGGCGGCGAGGCCGGCATGCGCCATTTCCTGGCCCAGTTCGGGCCATGCCTTGCCTGGCCCTGGACGAAGCTAACCGACGTCGTCGATCTCGACGACGCGCTGATCGAGAAGATCGGAAAACAATCCGACGAACAGGCTGCCGGTCTTTCAATCCGCGCATTGGAGCGCATCCGCGACGAAAACCTCGTCGGCATCCTGCAGGCGCTGAAGGCCGGAAACGACGGCAAGGGCTGGGGTGCCGGCGAATTGCTGAAGGATTTCGAACGTGCCCTCTGGGCAGCAGGCGGCGGGAAAACCGCTGCTGTCGATCCCACAGAACCCCTGAAGCTCGTCGAGACGAAGGTGAGCCCCGCCTGGGTCGACTATAATGGCCACATGACGGAGCATCGCTATCTGCAGGTCTTTGGCGACACCTCCGACGCGCTCTTGCGCCTGATCGGGGTCGATCTTGCCTATGTCGAGGCTGGGCAGAGCTACTATACGGTCGAGACCCATATCCGCCATCTCGGCGAGGCAAAGCTCGGGCAGGCCATCCATTCGACATGCCAGATCCTCGCAGTCGATGAGAAGCGGCTGCACCTCTTCCACACGATCTGCGACACCGAGAGCGGCGCCGTGTTCGCCACTGCCGAGCAGATGCTGCTGCATGTCGATACCGAGGCCGGCAAGGCGACCCCAGCGCCAGCCGCCGTACTCGACAAGGCGAATGCTATTGCCGCGGCTCACTCAACGCTGCCTCCCCCGGAAGGGGCCGGCCGCCATGTCGGCCAGAAACGATAAGGAGATCGTCATGGATTTCGGCCTCAGCGAAGAGCAGGAAATGATCGTCGAGACGGTCCGCGGCTTCGTCGAAACCGAAATCTATCCGCATGAAAACGAGGTTGAGCGCACCGGCATCGTCCCGCCGGATCTCGCGGTTGAGATCCGACGCAAATGCATCGACCTCGGCTTCTATGCCTGCAATTTCCCCGAAGAGGCCGGCGGCGCCGGCCTCGACCATGTCACCTTCACGCTGGTTGAGCGCGAACTTGGCCGCGGCTCCATGGCGCTGACAGTCTTTTTCGGACGTCCCTCCGGCATTCTGATGGCCTGCGAGGGCGAGCAGCGCGAACGTTATTTGCTTCCTGCCGTCCGCGGAGAAAAGATCGACGCGCTGGCGATCACCGAACCGGACGCCGGTTCTGACATGCGCGGCATGAAATGCACCGCTCGCAGCAACGGCAGCGATTTCGTGCTCAATGGCACCAAGCATTTCATTTCGCATGCCGATGCCGCCGATTTCATCATCGTCTTTGCCGCAACCGGCGAGGAGGAAACGCCAAAAGGCCTCAAGAAGAAGATCACCGCATTTCTGGTCGATCGCGGCACGCCGGGCTTCGAGATTCTCAAAGGCTATGATTCCGTCTCCCACCGCGGCTATCACAATTGCACCCTGAGCTTTGCTGACTGCCGTATTCCGCAGTCCCAGGTGCTCGGCGAACTGCATCGCGGTTTCGAGCTTGCCAACCAGTGGCTTTACGGCACGCGGCTGACGGTCGCTGCCACCTGCGTCGGCAGGGCGCGGCGCGTCTTCGACATGGCTTTGTCCTATGCCGCCGAGCGCAAGCAGTTCGGCAGGCCGATCGGCGCCAACCAGGGCGTCTCCTTCAAGCTTGCCGACATGATCACGGAGATCGACGCAGCCGACTGGCTAACACTTTCGGCGGCATGGCGCCTGGATGCCAGCCTATCCTCCGATCGCGAAATCGCGTCGGCCAAGCTCTACGCCTCTGAAATGCTTGCGCGCGTCACGGATGAGGCGATCCAGATCTATGGCGGCATGGGCCTGATGGATGACCTGCCGCTCGCCCGCTTCTGGCGTGATGCGCGCGTCGAGCGCATCTGGGACGGCACGTCGGAGATCCAGCGCCATATCATCAGCCGCGATCTCCTGCGGCCTCTGGGAGCGTAGCCGATGACCTCCCGCCCGCTCGAGCGCCTGTTCAGACCACAAACGATCGCCGTCTTCGGCGGCCGTGAGGCGCGCCGGGTGATCGAACAGTGCGACCGGATGGGGTTTGCGGGTGAGATCTGGCCCGTTCATCCGACGCTCGATGAGGTCCTCGGACGGAGGTGTTACAGAAATGTTTCCGAACTGCCCTCTCCGCCAGACGCGGCCTTCGTCGGCGTCAACAGGTCATTGACCATCGAGATCGTTCGCAGCCTGTCGGCAGCTGGCGGCGGCGGCGCGGTCTGTTATGCCTCAGGCTTCAGCGAGGCAGTGGCGGAACTTGCCGATGGCGCCGACCTGCAACAGGCGCTGATTGCCGCTGCAGGCGACATGCCGATCCTCGGACCGAACTGCTACGGCTTTATCAACGGTCTCGACGGCGCGCTGCTCTGGCCCGACCAGCACGGCATGGCGCGTGTCGATCGCGGCGTAGCGATCCTGACCCAATCGTCGAATATAGCGCTCAACCTGACCATGCAGACGCGCGGTCTGCCGATCGCCTATGTCGTGACCTCAGGCAACCAGGCGCAAACTTCGCTGTCCGACGTCGCCTGTGGCCTGCTTTCCGACCCGCGCGTGACGGCGCTTGGCGTGCATGTCGAAGGCTTTGGAGATCCGGCCGCGCTCGAACGCCTCGCCGCCACTGCCCGCCTGACGAAAAAGCCTGTTGTCGTGCTGAAAGTCGGCAGGTCCGAACAGGCAAGACAGGCAACGCTTTCCCATACCGCATCGCTTGCCGGTGGCGATGCCCTGGCCGATGCGGTGCTTTCCCGCCTCGGCCTCGGCCGCGTCGAAACGCTGCCGGCGCTGCTTGAAACGCTGAAGCTCCTGCATGTCGCCGGCCCGCTGCCAGACGCTTCGATCTCCTCGATGAGCTGTTCAGGCGGCGAGGCCTCGTTGATGGCGGATGCTGCAGTCGGGCGCGCTGTTGCGTTCCGGGACCTCGAGCCGGACCAGTTGCCGCGTCTGAGACGCATCCTCGGCAACATGGTGACGCTTTCCAATCCGCTCGACTACCACACGTTCGTGTGGGGCGATCTCGCGCGCCAGACAGAGGCTTTCACTGCCATGTTCGAGGGTGGCTACGCCCTTAATCTCGTCGTGCTCGATTTTCCCCGCACCGACCGGTGCAGTACAGCCGACTGGGTGACGACGGCGGATGCCGTCATTGCCGCTGCCTCTGCGACAGACGCACTCGCCGGGATCCTGGCGACCCTGCCCGAGACCATGCCGGAGGCCGTCGCCAGCCGCCTGATCGCCGAAGGCGTCGTTCCCTTCTGCGGCATCGATGAAACCCTGATTGCCGCGGAAGTCGCAGCCGGCATCGGCCATGCCTGGCGCAAACCGCCTCCCCTGCCGCTTCTCAATATGCCGTCCGTTGAAGGCGCCGTCGAAACGCTGACGGAGGCCGATGCCAAGATGGAACTCAACCTCGCCGGCCTTCGGATACCCAAAGGCCTGATTGCGAGTACGCCCCTTCAGGCGGCAGATTGTGCTGAGCGGATCGGCTTTCCCGTCGTCCTGAAAGCGCTCGGCGTCGCACACAAGACCGAAGCAGGAGCGGTCGTACTCAACCTGAAGGATGCAAGGGCCGTATCGGATGCCGCATCAAAGATGGCTGTGACAAGCGGTTTTCTGGTCGAGCAGATGATCGACCGTCCCGTCGCCGAGCTGATTGTCGGCGCCTCCCGCGACCCGGTTTTCGGATTGTCGCTGACGCTTGGCGCCGGCGGGATTTTCGTCGAATTGCTGGAGGATTCCGTCATTCTGCCACTGCCAACGACGAGATCGGATATTTCAGAAGCAATTTCACGCCTGAAGATCGCAAAATTGATTGAAGGATATCGTGGAGGCCCGAAGGGCGACCTCGAAGCGACCGTGACGGCTGTCGCACGGGCGGCAGATTATGTCGTAATGAATGCGGCACGGCTGGAGGAACTCGACATTAATCCATTGATGGTTCTTCCCGAAAGTCGCGGCGTTGCCGCAGTCGATGCCCTGATCCGGCGAAGGAGGTAGCATAGGTTGAGCGACCCCATTCGCACCCGACAGGTTGGCGCAGTGCTGGAAGTCATCATCGACCGGCCGAAGGCAAATGCCATCGACCTTGCGACCAGCCGCGCCATGGGATTGGTATTCCGTGATTTCCGCGATGACCCCTTGCTCCGCGTGGCGATCGTCTCCGGCACGGGCGAGAAATTCTTCTGTGCCGGATGGGACCTGAAGGCTGCCGCAGCAGGCGACGCGGTCGACGGCGACTATGGTGTCGGCGGTTTCGGCGGGCTGCAAGAACTGCGCGATCTCAACAAGCCGGTCATCTGTGCCGTCAACGGCATCTGTTGCGGCGGCGGGCTGGAGATCGCGCTCTCCGCCGACCTGATCCTCGCAGCCGAACATGCTACCTTCGCCCTTCCGGAAATCCGCTCCGGCACGGTTGCCGATGCCGCCTCGGTGAAGCTACCGAAGCGCATCCCCTATCATATCGCCATGGACATGCTTTTGACCGGCCGCTGGCTTGACGTCCAGGAGGCGCATCGCTGGGGGTTTGTCAACGAGATCCTGCCAGCGGACAAGCTGATGGAGCGGGCCTGGGATCTCGCCCGCCGGCTCGAAAGCGGACCGCCGCTCGTCTACGCGGCAATCAAGGAAATCGTCCGTGAATCGGAGGGTTCGACCTTCCAGACTGCCATGAACAAAATCACCAAACGGCAGTTTGCGACGGTCGACCGACTTTATTCGAGCGAGGACCAATTGGAAGGCGCCCGGGCTTTCGCCGAGAAACGAAGCCCTAACTGGAAAGGACGGTAACAAGGCGGCGGCAACCGCATCATCTTCCCGCAAGCGTGCGGGCACCGCGAACGGAAGAGGAAACCGTTCGGGGATCATGCCCAAAAACCGAAGTCAACGCACCATAAGAAGGAGAAGGGGAATGAACGACTACACGAAATATCTCGCAAGCCGGGTGACCGCCGGTGGCCTCAGCCGCCGCGAATTCCTGGGACGCGCCATGGCAGCCGGCCTGACGCTTGCTGTTGCCGATAAGCTCTTTACCGAAAGTGCCGAGGCCGCCGAACCGAAGCGTGGCGGTCATCTGAAGCTCGGCCTCGAAGGTGGTGCCGCCACCGATTCGAAGGATCCGGCGAAGTTCCTGTCGCAGGTCATGTTCTGCATCGGCCGCTGCTGGGGCGACATGCTGGTCGAATCCGATCCGCTGACGGGGGCTGCCGTGCCGTCGCTTGCCGAATCCTGGGAGCCGTCGAAGGACGCGGCGACCTGGACCTTCAAGATCCGCAAGGGCGTCAAGTTCCACGATGGCAAGGAACTCACCATCGACGACGTCGTTGCGACGCTGAAGCGTCACACCGACGCGAAGTCGGAATCCGGCGCGCTCGGTGTTCTCGGTTCGATCAAGGAGATCAAGGCCGACGGCGGCAATCTCGTGCTGACGCTTTCCGAAGGCAATGCCGACATGCCGCTGCTGCTGTCGGACTACCATCTGGTCATCCAGCCGAACGGCGGCGTCGACGATCCGCTGGCCTCGATCGGCACCGGCCCCTACAAGATGACGAGCTTCGAGCCCGGCGTCCGCGCCACCTTCGAGAGGAACAAGGACGATTGGCGCACGGACCGGGGTTATGTCGATTCGATCGAAATCATCGGCATGAACGACGCCACCGCCCGCATCGCGGCACTGTCGTCCGGCCAGGTCCACTACATCAACCGCGTCGATCCGAAGACCGTCAATCTGCTGAAACGCGCTCCGAACGTCGAGATCCTCTCGACCGCCGGCCGCGGCCACTACGTCTTCATCATGCACTGCGACAAGGCGCCGTTCGACAACAACGACCTGCGCCTGGCGCTCAAATACGCCATGGACCGCGAGACCATGGTGGAGAAGATCCTCGGCGGTTACGGCAAGGTCGGCAACGACTTCCCGATCAACAGCACCTATGCGCTTTTCCCCGAGGGCATTGAGCAGCGCGTCTACGATCCCGACAAGGCGGCCTTCCACTACAAGAAATCAGGTCACAGCGGTTCGGTCCTTCTACGCACTTCCGAAGTCGCCTTCCCCGGCGGTGTCGACGCGGCCGTCCTCTATCAGGAAAGCTGCAAGAAGGCCGGCATCGAGATCGAGGTCAAGCGCGAGCCGGGCGACGGTTACTGGACCAACGTCTGGAACGTCCAGCCCTTCTCGACCTCCTATTGGGGCGGCCGTCCGACGCAGGACCAGATGTATTCCACCGCCTATCTCTCGACGGCGGACTGGAACGACACCAAGTTCAAGCGTCCTGACTTCGACAAGCTGTTGCTGCAGGCCCGCTCCGAACTTGATGAAGCCAAGCGCAAGGACATGTATCGCACCATGGCGATGATGGTACGCGACGAGGGCGGCGTGATCCTGCCGATGTTCAACGATTTCGTGAACGCCTCCACCAAGCAGGTGAAGGGTTATGTGCACGACATCGGCAACGACATGTCGAACGGCTACGTCGCAACGCGCGTCTGGCTGGACGCCTGATGGCAAGGGGGCACATGCCCCTCCGACCTTCAACGAAGCCGGGACCGTGGGATGAAAACCCGCGGTCCTCCCGACGTTTTAGCGCGAGGTCCTCGCCATGACCAATCCTGCCTCAAGCAATATCTTGCCCGGCCTCAGGTTCCGGCAGCGTTTTCCGCTGCTTGCCCTCATCCTCGAGCGCTTCGTGCTCAGCCTCGTGCTGCTTTTTGCCGTTTCCATCCTGATCTTCGGCGGCCTGGAAGCCCTGCCCGGCGATTTTGCTACCACCTATCTCGGCCAGTCGGCGACGCCGCAGGCCGTTGCCAATATTCGTCAAGATCTCGGATTGAACCGCCCGGTCACGACGCGTTACGTCGAATGGCTCGGCAACGCCATTCAGGGTGATTTCGGCACCTCCTGGGCCAGCAAGAATTCGGTGAGCGAACAGATCGGCAAACGCCTCGGCAATTCGCTTTTTCTGGCCGGTTTCGCAGCGGTGATATCCGTGCCGCTCGCCATCGGCCTCGGCATGCTGTCGGTGCACTTCCGCAACCGCCTGCCTGACAAGATCATCAACGTCATCTCGCTTGCGGCGATCTCGCTCCCGGAATTCTTCATCGGCTACCTGCTGATCCTGTTCTTCGCGGTGAAGTTCGGCATGGCCACATTTCCGGCGACCGTCTACGACAGCATGGGCTTCGTCGAGCGATTGAAGGCGATCGCGCTGCCGACGGCGACCCTCGTGCTCGTCGTGCTCGCGCACATGATGCGCATGACGCGGGCTGCGATCCTCTCCGTCATGTCCTCGGCCTATATGGAAACCGCTGAGCTGAAGGGCCTTAGCGCCTTCCGCGCGATCGTCAAACACGCCGCCCCCAATGCGCTCGCGCCGATCATCAACGTCGTCGCATTAAACCTCGCCTATCTCGTCGTCGGCGTCGTCGTTGTCGAAGTCGTCTTCGTCTATCCCGGCATGGGGCAATACATGGTCGATGCAGTCACCGTGCGCGACATGCCGGTGGTGCAGGCCTGTGGCCTTATCTTTGCCGCCGTCTACATCTTCCTCAACATGATGGCCGATATCCTCGCGATCATCGCCAATCCCAGGTTGAGGCATCCAAGATGAGATTGCGAGATATCCCCATCACCGCCTGGATCGGCATGTTTGGCATCGCCGTCGCCTTCATCTTCGCGATCTTCGCACCCTGGATCGCGCCCTATGGCGAGACGCAGGTCGTCGGCGACGTCTGGCAGTTGCCTGATGATCAATATATCTTCGGTCTCGATAATCTCGGCCGCGACATTCTCTCGCGCCTGATCTACGGCGCACGCACGACGCTGCTGGTCTCATCCGCCGCCACCGTCATCTCCTTCTCGCTCGGCGTCATCTTAAGCTTCACCGCCGCCGTCTCGCGCGGCCTCATCGACACCGTCCTCTCACGCTTCAACGATCTAATGATGTCGATCCCGACGCTGATCTTCGCGCTCGTGGTTCTTGCGGTGCTGCCGCAAAACCTCATCGTTCTGATCCTCGTCATGGCTATCCTCGATTCCACCCGCGTCTATCGTCTCGGCCGCGCCGTGGCGCTCGATGTCGCGGTGATGGAATTCGTCGAGGCAGCGAAACTTCGCGGCGAAGGCAAGCTCTGGATCATCTTCCGCGAGATCCTGCCGAACACGCTGTCGCCGCTGCTCGCCGAATTCGGGCTGCGTTTCGCCTTCTCGATCCTGTTCCTCTCGACACTTTCCTTCCTCGGCCTCGGCATTCAACCGCCCGCGGCCGATTGGGGCGGCATGGTCAAGGACAACAAGGACGGCATCATCTTCGGCATCTCCGCAGCGCTGGTGCCGGGCACGGCGATCGCCGTGCTTGCCGTCTGTGTCAACCTCGTCGTCGACTGGCTCTTAAAACGCACATCCAGCCTCAAGGGAGGGCGCGGCGATGCCTGAGCTTCTTTCCGTTCGCAATCTGAAGATCGAAGCCACCAGCTATCCGCCGGGCGAACCGCCCAGGCGGGTGACGATCGTCGATGGGGTTTCCTTCGACCTGCAGAAGGGCAAGGTTCTCGGCCTTATCGGGGAATCGGGCGCCGGCAAGTCGACGATCGGCCTTTCCGCACTCGCCTATGGCCGGGGTGGAGCCGAAATCACCGGCGGCGAGGTGCTGCTCGACGGTGCCAACATCCTGGCGCTCAGCAAGAACGGCATCCGTCAAATTCGCGGCGCGCGGGTCTGCTACGTCGCGCAGTCGGCTGCCGCTGCTTTCAATCCTGCGCATCGGCTCGGCGATCAGGTGGTCGAAGCTTCGATCAAACATGGATTGATGAGTAAGGACGAGGCGCGCAAGCGCGCGCTTTATCTGTTCGGCGTTCTCGGCCTGCCCAATCCCGAAAGCTTCGGCGAGCGCTTTCCCCACCAGGTCTCGGGCGGCCAGCTGCAGCGCGCCATGACGGCGATGGCGCTCTGCTCCAACCCCGAACTGATCGTCTTCGACGAACCGACCACGGCACTTGACGTCACCACCCAGATCGACGTCTTGGCAGCGATCAAGCACGCCATCGAGGAGACCCATACCGCGGCTCTCTACATCACCCACGACCTTGCGGTCGTCGCCCAGATCTCCGACGACATCATGGTGCTGCGCCATGGTCGGACGGTGGAATATGGCAGCGTCCGGCAGATCATCGAAGAGCCACGGGAGGATTATACCCGCGCCCTCGTCAATGTACGGCAGAGCTTGCGACAGGAAGCAACCGACCAGTCCGACACTTTATTGAAAGTCGAAAACGTCAGTGCGGAATATTCCAATGGCTTCAAGGTCCTGAACGATGTCAGCCTCCATCTACCGAAGGGACAGACACTAGCGATCGTCGGTGAATCGGGCTCGGGAAAATCGACGCTCGCCCGCGTCATCACCGGGCTCTTGGCGCCCAGCGCCGGGACGATCTCCTTTGCCGGCAAGCCGTTGACCGCCGAGGTCAGGCATCGTTCGCGCGACGATCTGCGCCGTATCCAGCTCATCTATCAGATGGCCGACACGGCGATGAACCCGCGCCAGACCGTGCGCGACGTCATCGGTCGACCGCTGACCTTCTACTACGGCCTCAGGGGAGCTGCGAAGACGGGCCGCGTGAAGGAACTGCTCGACCAGATCGAGATGGGCAACGGCTTCCTGAACCGCTACCCGGCAGAGCTCTCGGGCGGCCAGAAGCAGCGCGTCGCCATCGCCCGCGCGCTTGCGGCCAAGCCGGAACTCATCCTCTGCGACGAGCCGACCTCGGCACTCGACCCGCTGGTTGCCGAAGGCATTCTGAAACTGCTGCTGAAGCTGCAGGAAGAGGAACATCTCTCCTACGTCTTCATCACCCATGATATCGCTATCGTGCGCGCCATCGCCGACAGCGTCGCGGTGATGCATCGCGGCAAGCTCGTCCGCTTCGGTCCCAAATCCCAAGCGCTATCGCCGCCCTTCGACGATTACACCGACCTGCTGCTGAAATCCGTGCCCGAGATGGAGATCGGCTGGCTAGAGCGGGTACTGACGACGCGGAAGATGGCAAGCGCTGGAAATTGAAGGCTCGAAATCTTCCGGCACTCATCCGGATCTGATGGCTTCGTCGCGAATCGGTGTCTTCAATACTCTGCCGGCACCGCATACACTTCCGCGGACGGATCTGCGAGGAACGAGCGCACCGTCGGTGGCAGCTGGCGTGAAGACAGCGGCAGTGGGCCGCAGCGCGACAGAAGCTCGCGCAGGTCGGGCTCTGCGCCGACATGCCGCCAGATCATCCGCGACGCATAAGGGAGATTTTCCCTTCGCCAGGAAACTCCCATTGTCGTCCCGCGCAGATAGACGCGCTGGTACTCGTCGAATGGCAGGAGGATCGTCTGTGACAGTATCGGATTCGGGCCGACGACCCGCTCCGTAATGAAGATCCGGTTTCGATAGAAGGCCGCAAGGCCGACATATTTCGAAAACTGCTGGATGCCGTTTCCAGGATCCCGCAGACGCTCCATTGATTTGACATGCACAAGCCCACCCTTCTCGACAATGCGGCTGCACGAACAGACAACCATTCCCGGCCAGGACGGTGAGCGATGATATGTCTGGAAATAGCCGATATGGCGCCGGAGCGCGGTCAGATCTCCTGGGAACGCCTTTAACAGTTCGGAACTTTGATTGAGGTCTAGAGTCGGTTTGCGAAGCCGCTCGCGAAAGAGCCTTGGAGCGAGACCAAAGTCGGCTGCGTCGAGATCGAAATACTTGGCTATGCGCGCGAGATTATGGGCAGAGGGCCTCGTCTGGCCGTTGATATATCGATTGAACTGCTGCCGATTGATATCGATCGCGCGGCACAGATGCGAAATGGAACGCTGCGTGGCACAGGCAATCTTGAGGTTCTCGACCAGGTGAGGCATCGGCGGCTCTGTCTTAATGGTAGTAGCGTAAACTCGCTGAAAGATGCGTCAAGTCGCGAAATTGTGTGAAGCAGCCTGACCTCTACGTTCCCTTCTAATAAAGTTGAAAAAGGGAACTGCAATGACACGTGAAAAGGATCAATCTTCGCCGCTGAGTATCGGCCGCCGTCACTTCCTGGGCGGCGCCGTCGCGCTGGGCGCTTTGCCTGCCCTCGCCTCCGGCCTCCTGATGCCGCGCGAGGCCCGCGCGCAGGAAGCGAAGCGCGGTGGTCATCTGAAACTCGGCCTCAAGGGCGGCGCCACCAGTGATGCGCTCGACCCTGCGACCTATAGCGCCTCCGTGTTGTTCGTCATTGGCCGTCTCTGGGGCGACACACTTGTCGAATCCGACCCCAAGACCGGTGCGCCCTTGCCGTCGCTGGCGACTTCCTGGGCGCCATCGGTGGACGCGTCCGTCTGGACTTTCAAGATCAGGAACGACGTGCAGTTTCACGACGGCAGCAAGATGACCGTCGCGGACATCGTCGCGACACTGAAGCGACATGCGGACAAGAATTCGCAGTCGGGTGCTCTGGGGCTCATGGCCTCGATCATCGGTATCGAAGAAAAAGCGGGCGACCTTGTCCTGACGCTTTCGGAAGGCAATGCGGACCTGCCTTTGCTTTTGACCGACTACCATCTGATCATCCAGGCGAAGGGCGGTGTCGACAAGCCTGCGGCGGCCATCGGTACAGGTCCTTACATTCTGAAAAGCTTCGAACCGGGCGTGCGGGCAACCTTCGAGAAGAACCCGAAGGATTGGCGCTCCGACCGCGGCTTTGTCGACAGCGTCGAAATCCTCGTCATCAACGACAACACCGCCCGCGTTGCCGCACTTGCCTCCGGCCAGGTCCATTTCGTCAACAATGTCGACCCCAAGACCGTCCCGATGCTGCAGCGAGCACCGACCGTCGACATCCTCCGGAATGCAGGCAAGGGCTTCTATTGTTTCCTGATGCATTGCGACACGGCTCCCTTCGACAACGCCGATCTTCGGCTTGCGCTGAAATATGCCATCGATCGTCAGGCGATCCTCGACAAGGTTCTGGGCGGCTACGGAACGATCGGCAACGACTATCCGGTCAATTCCAACTACGCCCTCGCCCCGACCGATATCGAGCAGCGCCCTTATGATCCGGACAAGGCCGCCTTCCACTTCAAGAAATCGGGTCTCGACCGCTCCATTCAGCTGCTCACGTCAGACGCAGCCTTTCCGGGCGCCGTGGATGCGGCGATCCTGTTCCAGCAAAGCGCGGGCAAGGCCGGCATCACGATCGACGTCAAGCGCGAACCGGAAGACGGCTACTGGACCAATGTCTGGAACAAGCAGCCCTTCTGCGCCTCGTTCTGGGGCGGTCGTCCGACCCAGGATTCGCGCTATTCCACCTCCTACCTGTCGACCGCAGAATGGAACGACACGCGTTTCAAGCGCCCTGACTTCGACAAATTGGTTCTGCAAGCAAGGTCTGAACTCGATGAGGCCAAGCGCAAGGTGCTTTATCGGCAATTGGCGCTGATGGTGCGAGACGATGGCGGTCTGATCCTGCCCGTCTTCAACGACAACATCATGGCCTCTTCGAAGACGCTGAAGGGCTATGTCGACGACATCGGCAACGATATGTCCAACGGCTACATCGGCAGCCGTGTGTGGCTTAATGCCTAAAGCTCTTCTGGATATATGACCATGTCAGACCGCAGCTTCACGACTATCGAAAATCAGTGGATCACCTTGAAGGACGGCACGCGGCTCGCCGCACGCATCTGGATGCCCGACGGCGCGGAGAAGGATCCCGTGCCGGCGGTCTTCGAGTTCCTGCCTTATCGTAAGCGCGACGGGACAAGCCCGCGTGATGAATCCACCTACCCGGTCTTCGCTGCAGCCGGGATTGCCGGCGTGCGTGTCGACATCAGAGGCTCCGGCGAATCCAGTGGCATTATCGATGGCGAATATACCGAGCTTGAGCTTGCCAATGCCTGTGAGCTGATCGCCTGGATCGCAGCGCAACCCTGGTCGAACGGCTCGGTCGGCATGATGGGTATTTCCTGGGGCGGCTTCAACTGCCTGCAGGTCGCAGCCTTGAAGCCCCCGGCGCTAAAGGCGGTGATTTCGATCGCTTCCACGGTCGACCGCTATAATGACGACATCCACTACAAGAACGGTTGCCACCTCTCCGCCCAGCTTTCCTGGGCGGCGACCATGCTTGCCTACCAATCGCGCTCCCCCGATCCGGCCATCGTCGGCGACGATTGGCGCGATATGTGGCGGCAGCGCCTGGAGCAGGAACCCTTCTTCATGGAAGAATGGCTGGAGCATCAGCGGCGTGACGATTTCTGGCGGCATGGGTCGATCTGCGAAGATTTCGCGGGCTTCGATATTCCCGCCATCGTCATCGCCGGCTGGGCGGATGGCTATCGCAACACGCCGTTGCTGGCCGTCGAGGGTCTCGGCGAGAAGGCGAAGGCGTTGATCGGTCCATGGATCCACAAGTATCCGCATTTCGCCTGGCCGAAGCCGCGGGTCGATTTTCATGGCGAAGCTATCGCCTGGTGGAACCGCTGGCTGCGCGGCGAGCGCAACGGCGCGGAGACCATGCCATCCTTACGCGCCTATATTCTCGATGCCATAAAGCCCGCCACGCGCCGCGATTTCGACCCCGGTTTCTGGATCGCCAAGCGTAGTTGGCAGCAGCCGGACATGCAGTGCTTCTATGTCGAGCAGTTCGGCGCCTTGATGGAAGGCATGCCGATCCCACATGCGCCGGAACATCCCGTTTATCTGCGCTCGCCGCTCGATACGGGCACGGCCTCGGGCGAATGGTTCACCCTGAAGCCGGATGCGGAACTGGCGATCGATCAGCGCCTCGATGACGCCGGATCGCTGACCTTCCAAACCGCGCCGCTGGTCGAGGACCATGATTATCTCGGACGCCCAGCGGTCAGATTGACGCTCAGATGCGACGCCGAAACCGCCAATCTCTGCGCAAGGCTCATCGATATCCATCCAGACGGCACGGCAACGCGCGTCTCCTTCGGCGTGCTCAATCTCGCTCATCGCAATGGCAATGCTGCACCGGAGCCGCTGAGCAAGGGGGAACTGACAACCATTACCATCACGCTCGATGCCTGCGGCTATCGTTTCCGCAAGGGGCATCGTATCCGCCTGTCGCTATCAACGGCCTATTGGCCGATGGTACTGCCACCGCCGGAAGATCCGGGGCTGACAATCGACATCGCCTCCATCGGTCTAGCTTTGCCCAAGCTCGGCGCGCATGAGATCATCGACACCAAGCAGCCCGACAATCCCGATCCCCTGCCGAAATATATCGAACACGCACCCGCCTCCACAAAACGGCAGGTGGTGCGCGATCTCTCGGCGGGGGTCACGCGCTATGAAATCCATGAGGATACCGGCCTTTTCGAGCATCCCGGCACCGGTCTTTCCACCCGGCAGCTGCGTGAGGAAACCTGGTCAATCGCGCCGCACGATCCGCTATCGATGACGGGCACCTCGACCTGGACTTGCGACATGCAGCGGCCTGGTTGGTCCGTGACGACGGTTACGACCGCATCGATCGGCTGCACGGCAACGCATTGGATCATCGCCGCCTCGGTCGTCGCCTATGAAGGCGGGGTAAAAGTCTTTGAAAAGGATTTTGGCGAGACGGCAATCGCCCGCGATCTGATGTAGCCGTCAGCGCGACGCGAAGAGCCGCACCGCCTCGCATACCGCCTTGAAGCCTGCCCGGGCACCCTCGCTCATATGGCGGGCGCGCAGCCAAGCATGCACCATCTGCGGTTCCTCCCGGAACCAGACTTCCACGCCAGCCTCCGCAAGCCGGGCAGCGTAGGCTCGTCCATCGTCTCGCAACGGATCGAACCGCGCGACGGTGATGAAGGCAGGAGCAAGACCTTCGACCGATGTGGCGTGAAGCGGTGCGGCGACGGGATGGTGCAACGGTGTCTGCAGAACCCTGCGATAATAGGCGACATCAGCCGTGGTCAGACCCGGTGCATTTGCCATTTCAACATAGGAACCTTTCTGCAAGTCGCCACCCAGCGCCGGATAGACGAGAACCTGACCGGCGATACCAGGCAGGGGCTCTTCCAGCGCCCTGATGGCGAGCCCTGCCGCCAGGTTGGCACCGGCGCTATCGCCGATGATGACGACCTTGCTACCGGCGGACGACAGCAGATGCTTCAAGACGAGGAAGCAATCCTTGCTCTGCGCCGGCCAGCGGTACTCGGGCGCCAGCCGGTAGTCGACGGAAACGAGTTCGGCGCCAGCAAAATCGGCGATTTCAGCGCAGATCGAGTGATGGCTTTCGAGCGAGCCGACAACAAAGCCTCCGCCGTGAAGATAGAGGAGAACGGTTGATGTGGTTATTGTCCGTGGCCGATACCGGCGGATCGGTATCCGCAGCACCATGCCATCGGCATAGACCAGCGCCTGCGGCAACGGGCGGTCAAACCGTGCGCAAAGCGCATCGTACCATTGCCGTTGTTGTTCGATCGATGCTTCGACCGCGTCCGGCGGATAGAAGCCTTCGCAAATCTCAAGAAATTCCAGAATGCCCTCTTCGGTGGGCATCGGTCGGTCGATCGACATGAAGATCCTTCCGCGTGCTCGCAAGATGCTGTCAGGCGGCAACCAGCTAGCCGATACTGCATCATGCACGCGCTCCGCCACGACGCCTGCCTTGCTGCGACCCCCGGTGTCGCCGGCAAGTCCGCCCTTGGAAAACAGGCACGCATGAGCGCCCGGAACAACGGATGTCGGCAAGGCGATAGTGTGCAATCATCAAGTTGGCTATCGTGAAGTGACAACTGCGACCCACGCCGCCGAGAGGATCACTCATGCGACGACCAGTGCCGCTTCTGAAGAGGACAATGGACCTGATCGGCGCTCACGAGCCAGACCAGTACCCGCCGGCAACAGCCGGTTCCGTCAGGCGAACTGGTGGCGGATGCATCCGTAGACCCCTTCCCCCGAAAAGCCCCTGAACGTGAGCAGCATCGAATATCATGGCCCGTCCCAATATTCTCATCATCATGGTCGACCAACTGAACGGCACGCTGTTTCCGGACGGGCCAGCCGATTTCCTGCATGCACCGCATCTCAAGGCACTCGCTGCCCGTTCGGTCCGTTTTGCCAATAGTTATACGGCGAGCCCCCTCTGCGCGCCGGCGCGCGCCTCCTTCATGTCGGGCCAGTTGCCGAGCCGAACGCGCGTCTACGACAATGCGGCCGAATTTGCCTCCGACATTCCGACCTATGCGCACCATCTCCGGTCAGCCGGCTATCACACCAGCCTGTCGGGTAAGATGCATTTCGTTGGCCCCGACCAGCTGCACGGCTTCGAGGAGCGTCTGACGACGGATATCTATCCGGCAGATTTCGGCTGGACGCCCGATTACCGCAAGCCTGGAGAGCGGATCGACTGGTGGTATCACAATCTCGGCTCGGTCACCGGCGCGGGGGTCGCCGAGATCACCAATCAGCTCGAATATGACGACGAGGTCGCCTACAACGCCACCCGCAAGCTCTACGACCTGTCACGCCGGCAAGACGAGCGTCCCTGGTGCCTGACCGTCAGTTTCACCCATCCTCACGATCCCTATGTCGCCAGGCGCAAATTCTGGGATCTCTACGAGGACTGCCCGGCCCTTGACCCGACTGTTCCGGCACTGCCTTTCGACGAGACGGATCCGCATTCGCAACGCCTGCTCGAGGCCTGCGACCATACGGCCTTCGATATTACCACCGAGGAGATTCGCCGGGCCAGGCGCGGCTATTTCGCCAACATCTCCTATATCGACGAGAAAGTCGGAGAAATCCTCGAGGTGCTGGAGCGGGGGCGGATGCGCGACAATACCGTCATCCTGTTCGTCTCGGACCATGGGGACATGCTCGGCGAGCGCGGCCTATGGTTCAAGATGTGCTTCTTCGACGGGTCTGCGCGCGTCCCGCTGATGATATCGGCACCCGACTGGCAGCCCGCCTTGATCGATCAGCCGGTCTCCACTCTTGACGTTACACCGACGCTCGCATGCCTTGCCGGCCTGGATATTTCGGCGATTGCCAAATGGACGGATGGCGAAGATTTGGCACAGCTGTTGAATGGCGCGAAAGCCCGCGGTCCGGTTTTGATGGAATATGCGGCCGAAGGATCGATAGCACCGCTGGTGGGCATTCGCGCCGGGCGCTTCAAACTGACGGTCTGCGAGAAGGATCCCCCCCTGCTGTTCGACCTTCAGGCCGATCCCCACGAGCTCGTCAATCTGGCCGGAGATCCGGCCTATGCGAACACGCTGGGCACGCTTCTCGATCAGGCGAAGCTACGTTGGGACCTTGCAGCTTTCGATGAAGCGGTTCGAGAAAGCCAGGCACGGCGCTGGGTCGTCTATCCGGCCTTGCGCGAGGGAGCCTACTATCCCTGGGATTATCAACCCCTGCAGAAAGCCGCCGAGCGATATATGCGCAATCATATGGATCTGAACGTACTGGAGGAAAACCAGCGGTTTCCTCGGGGCGAATGACGCTCAGGCACACCATTGGGCGCCACACGTGTCCACGGGCCCGACCACCCGCACACCGAACCTTCCTCAAGTGCAATCATCTGCGCGACAGGCCATCTTTCAATGCGGCGTTTGTCGCCATCAATCCCGATCCAAAGCCTTGCTCAAACCTCGGCTTCCAGGATTTCGATCGTCGATAGCAGCAGCATGCGCGCGCCCGAGACTACATGATGCGGCGCCGCATATTCGGCTTCATTATGACTGAGGCCGTCGCGGCAAGGCACGAAGATCATTGCCGCGGGCGCGACCCGGTTGACGAACAGTGCATCATGGAAGGCACCTGACAACATTCTCCTGGTTGCCAGTCCGCCTTTCACCGCGGCCCTGTCCAATGCATCCAGCACCTTTTGAGGAAAGTTGGCCGGCGGCATATTGAAGGTCTGCCTGAGCGCAACCTGGCAACGTTCTGCTTGGGCCTGTTCGCCAAAGACTTGCTCGATGGTCGCGCTCAGCCGCTCGATCTCCGATGGATCCGGGTGACGGATGTCGATGGTGCATCGCGCTATCTGCGGGATGGCGTTGATGGCACCGGGTTCTACGGCGATACGTCCGACGGTAAATCGGGCACGATCGTCCCGAGGCATGATACTGGCGTAAAGTCCGTCGAGAGCCGCGATCATCGCGCGAAGCGGATCTCGACGATAGTTGAGCGCGGTCGTCCCAGCATGGGCGGTCTGGCCCGAGACTGTCACTTCCAGCCACCGCGTCCCCTGAATGCCGGTGACGATACCGATAGGGATATCCTCTTTCTCCAGAGAAGGTCCCTGCTCGATATGCACTTCGAGATATGCGTAAGCAGGAAAGCCGAGATCGCGCATCGCGGCCTGCGGAAGACTGGCAACGGTTGCTCTCAACTCGTCGTCAAACCTTGCGCCATCGGTTGCGATGAGGTCGGACCATGCAAGCGGAATTTCGCCTGCCGAGAAGGCTGATGACCCCATGCAGCCGGGTGCGAAGCGGCATCCCTCCTCGTTGGTCCAGGCAACCACCTCGATCGGCCTTCCGGTTTCAACGCCCGCATCGTCAAGGCTTTCCAGGACCTCGAAGGCCGTCAGTGTTCCGAGCGCACCATCAAAGCGGCCGCCGGAGGGCTGACTGTCGAGGTGGCTGCCGATAAGGAGCGGCGGTGCCGCCTCGTCCCTGCCCGGGCGGCGGATGAAGAGATTGGCGGCGGGATCCTGGAACACGCCGAAACCGCGCGCCTCTGCCAACTCTGCCAGCAGCAACCGGGCCTTTCGATCCAGCTCCGTCAAAGCCTGGCGATTGACGCCGCCGCCCGCGGTCGCGCCGATCTCGGCAAACCGATCCAGGCGTTCCAGCAGACGTTTTCCATTGATAACGGGATTGCCAGTCATGGCGCGGGCCCTCAGGAATAGGCTGCGTCGTGGAAGTCGATCTCAAGGCGTTGGGCACGGCCGAAAATGGCGCTCAATCGCTTGCGTTCGGCAATATCCATTGTCTCGCCAGCCTCGTCCAGCACCGCCTTCAGCCAACGCGCCTGCGCTTCGAATTCCGGTTCGGCATGAAGCCTGACCCATTCCTTGAGAAGTGGATCGCTGATGGCCATCCGGTCGGCCTCGGTCGACCAGGTCCAGTACATCCATTCGGCGGCAAACATGGCGGCGATCGTATCGAGGAAACCGCCGTCACGGGCAATCGCCAGCATTCCCTCTCGGAACGCAGCGACATCGGCTCGGCCGGTGTCATGGCGGGCGGGGTCGATGGCGCGAGTTGCAAAGGTCTTCTCGAAATAGGCAATCTGCTGGTTTGCAAGCGCGTCCAGCACACCGATCAGCCAGCGCTTCTCCTCGATGGTGCCGGCCTTTGCGGTCGCATAGGAGAAGATCGCAATCGCCGTATCGACGAAGGCACCCTCGAAGACCAGATATCGTTCGAAGGCCTCATTCGGGAGACGGTCAGCCTTGATGTCTTCGACGAAGCGGTGGTGGACCATGGCTTCAAAGACGTCGCGGTTCTCGTCGAGCATCTGTTCGGAGAGAGATACCATGATCGTCACGACTCCAGACGGGGTTTTGCGGCTTCGACGAAGGCTGCGACACGGGCCGGCTCCACAGGATTCCACCAGACGCCACCCTCCTTCAGCGAAGAGGCGACGATGACGCCGTTGGTGCGCTTGAGGATCTCGACGATATTATCCTTGGTCACGCCCGAGCCGACGAGCAACGGTAGATGGGTTGCAGCACCGATTTCCTCGATCTCCTCCATCGTTGCACTGTTGCCCGTTCGCTGGCCGGTAGCGATCACCACATCCGCATCGAAGAAGGCCAAATCGCGGGTCAGTTCATCGATCGTCCGGTCGGCAGTGATGGCGTGTGCCCCATGCTTGACGTGGCTGTCGGCAAACACCTTGATATGTTCGGCACGCAGCAGCGAGCGATAGCGCATGGCCTCGGCTGCACGGCCCTCCATGAAGCCTTCATTGGCGACATAGGCGTTCGCCCACTGGTTGACGCGGATGAAGCGTGCGCCGCCGGCGGCCGCAATCGCGAAAGCGGGGATCGGCGCATTGGCAAGCACATTGATGCCGAGCGGCACGCCGACAGCACGAGCGATGCGGTCTGTTACAACAGACATGAAGGCCGCAGTTTCGTGGCCGATATCCTCGGGCTTGGAGAAGGGGATGTCGCCGTGATTTTCGACGATCAATCCATGAATGCCGCCTTTGACAAGCGCCTCGGCATCGCGCATGCAGGTGTCGTAGATGGAATCCATTGCCGCGTTGCGGTAGCGTGGAGCACCCGGGAAGGGCGGGCAATGGATCATGCCGATCAGCGCCTTGTCAGTGCCGAATATTTCCCGTATGGCGCTTGTGGCCTTATCCGATATCTGCTGCATTTTTCTTTCCCTTCTGAAAGCCCGCCATGCGTGCCTATGTCATCGGTAACGTCGCCATCGACGAAACCATTTCTGTAATGTCCATGCCCGAAGCGGGTGCCTCGATCCTCGGTCGGGAAGAAACCCGCGACCTCGGGGGCAAGGGCGCCAACCAGGCCGTCGTAATGGGCCGCACCGGCCTTCCCACGACGCTTGTCACAGCCGTCGGCGAGGATTTTCGCGCCCAGACGATCCGCGACCAGCTTGCTGGTGAAGCGCTGGACGCCCGATTGTTGGGCAGCCCTCACCGCTCCAGCGACTTCTCCATCATCTTCACGACGCCCGATGGCGAAAACGCCATCGTCACGACGACGGACTCGGCAGAGGCACTGACCCTGTCCGAGGCGCTTGCGCCGCTCGACGATGCGGTCGGCGGCGACCTCGTCGTCCTGCAGGGCAACCTCAGCGAAGACGTGACCCGCGGCATTCTTGCCGAGGCCAGACGCCGCGGCCTGACGACCGCCTTCAATCCATCGCCGCTCAGGCCCTATTTCGCCGAGCTCTGGCCGCTCATCGACATCGCCTTTCTCAACCGGGGCGAGGCCGAAAGCCTGACCGGATCATCCGGCGAGGCCGCAATCCACCGCCTCGCCGAAGCCGGGGTGGCACAGACCGTGCTGACCCTCGGCGGCGATGGGGCAATCCTTGCCAGCGGAAATCAGGTGCTGGCAACCATTCCTGCCCGTGCCACAGAGGTCGTCGACACGACCGGCGCCGGCGACACATTCATGGCCGTCGCCCTCGCCTCTGCCGCACTCAGATCGACCACGCTCGACACCAAAGCCATTCATCATGCGACTGCGGCGGCGGCCATTACCGTCAGTCGCCGGGGGACGCGTTCGGCCTTCCCGACCAAGGCGGAACTCGCCGGCATCCTCGCCGGCGAATGACGCCTACTTCGCCTCTGTCAGCCAGCCGAGGATATTCTTCCAGAGACGCCCATAGCCTTCCCACTCGCAGAAGGCAGGCGAAAGCCAGTGCGGCCCAATATCCGAAGTCCAGGCGGCGGTTCTGCCTTTACCGAAGCGTCCGGTCACCAGGAGCGGATGGCCGCCTTCCGTATCCGGCAGGCGAGCAATGACTTCGACATCGTCGCGCTCGCGCACTTCTACCTCGTTGACGCCCAGAAGCAGAGGCCATTCACCTGACAGGCCGGCAACCGTGGCGTGATCGGACGTGACGAGGACAGGCGTCGTTCCCTCCGGAATTTCCACTCGGTCGTCATAGGGCAGACACGTGACCGGCAGGACATCCTCGACCGGCGTACGGCGCCAGCGCGCCTTGCCGTCGATGCCCTGGAACGAGAAATAGCCGCCGACCATCAGCAGACCGCCGCCCTTTTCAACCCAAGCCTTGAGCAGCTTCAATCGGTTCGGAACCGTCTTCGAATGCAGCCAGACCGCCGGGGGAAGCAACAGGGAATTAGCGCCTATATCGGAAAGAATGATCGCATCGAAGGCGTCGATCCCCGCCATATCGAAGGGGAATTTTTCGACCGCTTCATGGGCCGGCATGTAGGTGAGCTCGAATGCACTATCCTTGAGTGCCGCAACGAGCGGTTCGGCGCCGAGATGAAACGTGACGCTTCCGAACTGGTCGAAACCCTTGTAGTGCGTGGCGGAACTAACCCAGCTTTCGCCGACGAGAAGAACCTTCTTTGTCATGATGTTTCCATTTCTTTTATGTCACGGTCAGGCGCTGGCCTGAAAGACGGATTTCGGATTGGCGCGCATGAAGATATCGAGCGTCGCGTCATCGAGACCGTGACGCTTCAGGCGCGGCAGGAAGTGGCGCAGGATATAGGCATAGCCGTTGCCTCCGTAATGCTTGAGCATCATCTTCAGGAAGACGTCGTGGGAGAGCAGGAGGCGATCGGCATGCCCCATCTCGACGAGTTTGACGAGCGCGCGAGCCGCCTCCTCGTCGCTCGGGCATTGCACCTGCTGATCGGCGTAGAAGAAATCCATGCCGATCATGTCATATTCGAGAAACGCGCCGCGGACGGCAAGTTCGGACTGATAGGTGAGATCGTCATGTGACGGGTTCATGTGGCAGAGCACGGTATGCCTGAGATCACCGCCTTCGGAGGCGACGATATCGAGAACCTTGTGGCCCAGGCGGTACCAGCCGGGGAGATGGACCATCAAAGGCAGACCGGTGCGCACCTGCGCCTGGACAGCACCGCGCAGCGACTTTTCCTCCTCGGCGGTGAAATCGGACGACACGCCGATCTCGCCGATCAGGCCGATCTTCACGTCGGTACCATCGGCGCCGACGGTGGCTTCGGAGACGATCTCGTCCGCGATCTGGGAAGCAGACATGCCGGCAACCTTGGCCGGATGCGAGGAACCAAGATAGAAGCCGGCACCCATGACGATGTTCAGTCCCGTCGCCCTGGAAATCCGACGCAAGGCAAGAGGATCCCGGCCGATGCCCTGGCACGTGGGTTCGACGACCGTTCGACCGCCAAGACCGGCGAAGTCCTGGAGTTCCGTCACGGCAAGCTGCTCATCGTTGAGGGTGATGTTGTGCTTGTTGACGAAAGGATCCTGCCTGAGTTCGCCGAGGATCTCCATGCAGACGAAACCTTCGGCAAGATATTGCCGCTCAGGTGTCTTCGGCGCGTGCCACCAGCAGCGGCAATCGTTGAGGATATGCTCGTGCATCAGCGTGACGCCGATCTCCGATACGGGAATCGGCCCCGAGACCGTCATCACCTTCCCGGATCGCACGTGACCCGGTGAAAGCTCATCCGTTGCCATCAGCTTTTCCTCCTGCCGGCCAGGCGGAAGTTTGCGGTGAAGATGCGAGTGTTCAGCCAGATGGCAACCAGAATGATGGCGCCGGTGACGATCTGGGTGAAGAAGGGCGAGATATGCATGAGGATCAGGCCGTTGCCGATGACGGCGATGGTCATCGTGCCGAGCACCGTGCCGATCATCGTGCCGCGCCCGCCCATCAGGGAGGTGCCGCCGAGCACGACCGCGGCGATGACCTGCAGTTCGAAGCCGACAGCGGCGTTCGACGAGCCGGAGCCGAGACGGGCCGCGATCAAGAGACCGGCGAGCGCCGAGGCAACGCCCGATACGAGGTAAACCGAGGCAACGATCCATTTGGCCGGCATGCCGACGCGGCGCGCTGCCTCCATGTTCGATCCCACCGCGATGATCTGCCGGCCATATTTGGTGACCGCCATGATGACGTAGCCGACGATTGCAACCAGGATCGCAATCAGTGCCGGAACGGGAAAGCCCGCCAGCTCGCCGCGCCCCAGGTAGAAGAAGCCGGGCTCGTTATTGATCGGAATGGAATAGCCCTGCGTCAGGTAGAGGGCCACGCCACGCAGGATGGAAAGCCCGGCAAGGGTGACGATGAAGGCTGGAATGTTCTGGTAGGCGATGAACCAGCCCTGCAGCAGACCAACGATGCCGCCGAAAGCGAGCATGCCGATCGAGACGACCGGCCAGGGTATGCCTGTCGCAAGAGTAATGGCAGCGACGGCGTTGATCAGGGCCAGCATCGAACCGACGGACAGATCGATCCCGCCGGTCACGATGACAAGGGTCATGGCGATGGCGACGACGAGGATGGGCGCCGCCTGGCGCACGATGTTCAGGATGTTGCCCGTCGTCATGAAGGTGGTGGTCGTCAGTGAAAAGAAGACGAGGCATGCCAGAAAGAAGAAAGCGATCGACAGGACCTGGGCGTTCTCCCCCAGAAAGTCCGCCATCGGTGAGCCCTTGGCGCGTTCGGTGTAGACGGTCAATGTCTTTCTCCCCCGACGATGAGCTTGACGAGATCCTCGAGATTGGTCTTGCCGATATCCCGCTCGGCAACCTTGGTGCCTTCGTACATGACGGCAATCCTGTCGCAAACACGGAACAGATCCTGCAGGCGATGGGTAATGAGGACGACGGATACACCCTTCGCCTTGACCCGGTTGATCAGCGAGAGCACGGCTTCGACTTCGGCAACAGCAAGGGCCGATGTCGGTTCATCCATGATCAGAACCTTGGGCTGGAAGGAAGCGGCACGGGCGATTGCGATCGCCTGGCGCTGGCCACCAGACAGCTTCTCGACCTTGGCGGAGAGACGCGGAATGCGGATTTCCAGCGCATCCAGCATCTTGCGCGCCTCGCTCATCATCTTCTGACGATCGAGGAACGGACCCCTGGTGAGTTCGCGCCCAAGAAAGAGATTGCCAACGACATCGATATGGTCGCAGAGGCTCAAATCCTGGAAGACCATTTCGATATGGCGGCCGCGGGCGTCCGCAGGTCCGGAGAGATGAACCTCCTCACCGTTCAGCGAAATCGTCCCCTCATCCGGCAGATAGGTTCCGGAGATGATCTTGGTAAGTGTTGACTTGCCGGCTGCGTTGTCACCGACAAGGCCAAGGCACTCACCGGGAAAGAGGTCAAGATCGACGCCACGCAGCGCCTGATGCGAGCCGAAAGTCTTGCGGATCCCGCGCAGTGAAACAGCAGGTGTCCGGGCGGACGAGCCAGAGGAATGCGGGGAGGCTTGCGCCTCCCCGGCCCCGGCATAAACAGGCCGGTTGTCCGTCATCATTTGAAGACGGCCCGGTACGGCTCGACATTTTCCTTCGTCACGATCGTGATCGGAACGGAGATGCTCTTTTCGACGCTCTGACCTGCGGTCAGCTTGGCAAGAGCCTCGACCGCGGCTTTGCCTTCACCGGCAGGATCCTGCTGGACGACGGCAACCACGTAGCCGTCGTCGAGACCCGAAATCGCCTGCGCGGTCAGATCCCATCCAAAGACCTTGATGCTGTCCTGCTTGCCCTGGCTCTGGACAGCGGCGATCGCGCCGAGGAGAGCCGGTTCACCGGTTGCATAGATCGCCGTCATGTCGGGATTGCCGGTAATCAGGTTTTCGGCAGCGGCAAGTGCGTTGTCCTGAATATTCTGGCCGTCGACGACGCCAGCCGCCTCAATGCCGTCGCTCTTGACAGCATCCTCAAAGCCCTTCTGGCGAACGTTCTGAATATAGGAGTTCAGGGCGCCGACCACGCCGAACTTGGCTTTGCCGCCCATGTTCTTCTTCACGTAGTCGAGGAAATACGCGCCCATGTCGGCGCCGGCTTTGCCGTTGTCGACACCGATCTGCGATTTCTGCGGGCCGTCGGGCAGGATCGCGTCAATGGCGACAACCGGAATGCCGGCATCCGAGGCCTGCTTGACGGCGGGCATGATGCCGTTGACGTCGATTGCGACGACGATCAGGCCATCGACCTTCTGCTGAATGTAGTTTTCGATGGCGCTGTTTTGCGCGGCCGCTTCATTGTTGGCGTTGAAGATGACGAGCTTGTCGCCAGCAGCATCCGCCGCCTTCTGTGCGCCTTCATTGATCTGGTTGAAGAAAAGGGCCTGCTGGTTGATCTGCACCAGCGCATAGGTCTTGCCTGCAGCCTGAGCAAGTGAGGCTCCAAGCGTTGCACTGGCCAGCGCGGTGAAGGCAAGAGCGGCGGTAAACGCCCGACGTCTGATCTGTTTCATGTTCTCATCCTCTGGTTTTGTTCTCGTTGCTTATTATGGGTCGACGGCGGCGCAACGGAGTTCCGCACGACGATTTCGACTGGCACGAGTTCCTCGGTGGCGAGCGATTTGCTCTCCTGCCAGTTTGTTTCGAGAAGAAGAGATAGCGCACGCCGGCCGATGGCGCGCACCGGCTGTCGGATAGCGGTCACTGGCGGCGCAAAGAGGTGCAGCGGACTGACATCGTCGAAGCCGATGATCGACAGGTCGTCGGGGATCGATATTCCTTTCTCCCTCAGGACTTCGATCATGCCGATCGCGATTTCGTCGGAACTCGCAAAGATTGCGGTCGCCGGCATGCCTTCTTCCAGGAAGCGGCGCGCCATGTCCCGCCCGCAGGCGATCGTATATTCGCCGCTGTAGCGCCTAATCGAGGTATCGTCGCCGAAACGCTCCTGCAGGCCCTTGCGCAATCCGTTGAAGCGCCGCTGCGTGCTGATCATCGCATCGGGGCCGCCGACATAGAGCACGTCGCGATGACCGAACTCCGCCAGATGGCGTCCTGCGAGATGGCCGCCCTGGAAGTTGTCACAGAAAAGCTTCGGGACACTGGCAAGCGGAACGTCTTCGTCGACGACGATGACCTTGCCTGTTCGATTGATGAGAGCTGCGAGATCCCCGTTGTCGGGATGGTTGGTGACGAAAACCAAGCCGTCGACGTGATTGTGCTCGAGCAGCCGGAGATAGGCGACTTCGCGGCCGGTCCGGTTGAGAGTGGCATAGAGCGAAACGGCAAGCCCCCGGTCGTTCGCCTCCTCTTCGACCGCCGCCACCATGGTCGCGAAGAATGGGTTGGCGATATCGGGCACAACCAGCCCGATCGTGTCGGAACGACCGCGGCTCAGCCGCCGCGCATGGGGGTTCGGCTGGTATTTGAGGGAAGTGATAGCATTTTCGATACGCTGCTTGGTAAGCGCAGGCAAATCCAGCGAACCGTTCAGCATCCGCGAGACGGTCGTCACCGACACGCCGGCAGCTTTCGCGACATCCTTCAATCCTGGGGTACGTCCATGCGCCATCAGCTTTGTAAACCGCTTTAGTAAAACGCTTTACTTACACTCCATGACAAGGGATTGCCTGTCAAGAGGCGTTGTCAGCTGCGGACGATAGGATTTGGGAGGCCAACTAAGCCGCCTCGTGGAAATGCGCCGCTTCGGTTTCGACTGCGCGCCTCGGCAGCCGTTCGACGAGCCATGAATTCGTGGGCAGGCGAAGGGCTCTTTAAATCAGTTGGTTAGCTTCTGGAGGAATAGGGCGATCTCTTCTTTCTCGAAGTCGCAGACCATTGCGCGCTGCGAAGCCGCCAGCAACGGTCGCGACCGCGCAAAAAATGCGTATCACACAGACGTCGAAGCTGATCAGCCCTTCGTCGGAATTTCCAGACGCACGACGTTTGCCGATTGGATCACCGAGGTCCTCGCCTTCTCGAGGCAGGCCGCCAGATCCTCGACCTTGAAGGGTTTCGGGACGACCGGACGTCCGACTTCCGTACCGGCCTCCAGCCTGTCGCTGTAGCCGGTCATCAGCACGACGGGCAGAGACGCATCTCTGCGGCGGATCTCCTCGGCAAGCTCGATGCCCGACATGCCCGGCATCATGATATCGCTGACGATCGCCTCGATTTCAGGATGACGGTCCAGGATCTCGATCGCCTCGGGGCCACCTGCAGCTATGAAGATCGTCGGCACGATGCCGTCGAGCGCCAGTCGCACGGATTCCAGCGATGCCGGTGTGTCGTCGACGACCATGATCGTACGGGGAAGGCTCACCGAAGGAGCTGTATCCGCACGCGCCGCCCGCGGCTCGTTTGATCGCGGCAGAAGCAAGGTAAAGGCGCTGCCATGGCCGGCCAAACTTGCGACCTTGACTGCACCGCCGCTGCCGGTGGCGAAACTGTGGACCTGCGTCAGACCAAGGCCCGAGCCACCATTCTTCTTGGTAGAAAAGAACGGCTCGAACACCCGTGCCAGATTTTCCGGGGCGACACCTGTCCCGGTGTCGGAAATCGTCAGCGCGACGAACGGCCCCTTCAGCCCGGAATCCTCCGTGGCGGCGTCGAGCACATTGCGGGCTGAAATGGTTACCTTTCCGCCTGCCGTCATGGCTTCGCGCGCATTCGTCAGGATGTTGATCAGGGCAATTTCAAGCCCCGCAGGATCGACGTGAACCGGCCAGGTATCTTCCGGAACCCTGATCTCCATCAGGATCGCGTCGTTGACGGCTTGGCGCAGCAGCGGAGACAATTCGGCAAGCCTGACGTCCAGCTCGACCTGGGAGGCGCCCTGGTTTGAGCGTCTTGAAAACGACAGCAGCCTTTGCGTGATCGCCTTTCCCCGAGCGACTCCATCGCTCATATGCGCCAGAAGCTGCGTCACACGCTGTTCGTCATTTCGTCGCCTCTTGATGCCCTCCACCCCGGACTGGAAAACCATCAGGAGATTGTTGAAATCGTGGGCCGCCTGCCCCGTCAGCTTTCCAAGCGCATCCATCCGCTGCCAATTGGCCATGCTCTCCCATTCCCGGTTTCTGGCGCGCACCTCCCTATAGAAGAGGAATACAGCCGAGCCGGACAGCAGGAGCGTGAAACAACTCGCCGTCACAAGTAGCATGGTGGCCCTGCGCGCCAGCCGCTCATAGTCGGAGACCGGCAGGCCAACCCTTACCCGCCAGGGCGTGTCGGCGAGCGCGACTTCGGCGACCCGAAGCTCCATCCCGTCCTTGAGCGTGGCCGCGCCAATGTCCTGGCCGGAAAAGGTTGCGAATTCGCTGGCCGGATTACCGGCAAGCGCGGGAGCGCCGGTCGATGCCACCAGACGGTCCCGTCCATCGACGATCCAGGCCGACCAGGATCCTGGAAGTCCATTGGCATAAAGCAGTTTGGTCACGATCGTTGGACGGATAACCACCGACAGGACGGCTCTCAAACGATCGCTTCTCTGGATCGGGGCGCGCAACGCAAAGGCCGCCTGGCCTTTCGGCCCGATGGCGATATTGCCGACCAGGGCCGCACCTGTGCGAACCAGGTCGTCGTGGCTTTCCATGTCCACAACGTGCGTATCAGCCGACGGATCGAGCGGTGGAAACGACAGAACCACCTCACCCTTCTCGTTCGAAATCCGGATCTGTTCCCATTCGGGCACCCGATCGCGCAGACGCCGCGCAGTCTCGGCAAAGGCGGCACGGGGAATCGGTGGGTCGAGGCGGGGAGAGTCGGCGACGATCGAGAGCAACTGGATCTGGCTCTTGAGTTCACGTTGAAGAGTGGCGGCCAGCGTAGCTGCCCGGCCGCGAATGTCATCGTCGAGAGCGGCTTGCTGCTCCTTGATGAAGAACCTTCCCATCAGCGCCGCCAGTATGATGACCGGAATGAGCGACGCCGTAATGAGAAGGAGCGCTGGCCGGGTTTTGTTCAACAGACACTCCGGATATGTTCTTCGAGCCCCATCAAATAATCCAGGGCACGAAACTTGCAATGCCAAGCTGCGAAAAGACTGAGCTTTCCCCCTAAAGATAAGCGGTGACAGCAGAGCCGGTATCGCAACTCGGCTTTCGAATGGGTGTGCTTCGACCCGTCAGACCGTGTCGGCAGCCGGCCTTCGATGCGAACCGCGCACGTCATTTGCCTACGTCTTCCAGATCGCCAGGACAACCGCACACGTTGTCCGCCGTTTCAAATGTCCGGCACTCGGCCTCCCCCACGCCGCCCACATCATCGTGCGGCAATCGACAACAGGGCGGTGAAGACGGTACCTTGCGCCCGCTCGGTCCCGTAGGTCCCATCCATCTGGCCGACGAAGGATTTGATCAACCTGCTTCCCATGCCGGTTTCCGTTGCAACCGGCTCATATCCGACGCCGTCGTCCGCCACTTCAAGCAGGACCTTGCCGTCGGGGCGCTGAAGCAGCCTGATGCGGATATGTCCGTCGGCCCGGCCGACAAAGGCATATTTCATGCTGTTTGTCAGAAGTTCGTTCAGCAGCAATGCAAATGGTGTGGCCTTGTCCGCATCGATCCTGATGTCGTCGATCTCGAAGGTCAGCTTGATTTCGCGATCATGCAGCCCGACCAGCGTGCGAACCAGGTTTGGGACGAACTGCCGTGCAGTGACGCTACTGAACTGATCGAAGCCGTACATTTGTTCGTGCACCGCCGACATGGCGACGATCCGCTCGTTCACCCTCCGGACGGTTTCAGGCCGCAAGCCCTGCAGCCGGATGAGCGCCATCACGGTCTGGAGATTATTTTTCACCCGATGATGAATTTCCCGCATCAGCACCTGATTGGTTCGAAGCGCCTCGGCAAGTTCGGCGGTGTGGCGCGCGTCCGCATGCGCCAGCCTCAGGATCTTCAATCCGCCGATCACGGCCGCGCAAAGGGCCAGAAGAACGATCAGCGCGGCAATCGAAACATCGGTCCAGAAAGGCTTGAGGATTGCCGCGGTGTCGGCCGATGCGATGGCGACGAAGGGTGTGCGCTCGACGATGCGGTATGCCACCAACCTTTCGACCTGGTCGACGGGTGAGACAGACACATAAGAGCCCGACGTTGCCTTACGCATATAGTCGGTAAACAGGACGTAGTTGCCGAGATCGACAGCTTCTTTCGGCTCGGGATATCTGGCGATCAGCTTTCCATCGCGCCTCAGGAAGCTCACCGTCGAGTTTGGCCCGAGCGACGCAGCGTCCCAGATCGATCGCAACATCCCGACATCAAACGCCAGGATCGCGACGGCTTCGAACTTGTCGTTCCGCTCGATGCGCGCAGCCGAGAGGAAGACGTGGCGATCTGTGTTGCGCATGACCGTCATCGCCGACGTATGGTCCTCTGCGCCATTGGCCAAGCGACGGAAAAAGGTCTGGTCGACGATGTCGGCCGGGCTGCTTTCCCGGTCGGTCGAATAAAGTAAGGTCCCGTCCGCGGCGACCACATAGGCGGTTGCAGTGGTCGGCAATTCGGCCGTCGCGGCGTTGAACCTTCGAATGCGCTCCCCGCCTGATAAGGCCTCCGCCGTTCCGAAGGCATCATCCATGCGGTGAAGGGTCTGGCGCGCCAGGGAGTTGATCCAGATCGCGTTGGCTGCAACGATCTTGGCCGTGGCTGTGACCTGATCTTCCCCACGCGTAACGGCGGAGATGTAGCTCGAATGCAGCCAGAAGCCCAAGACAAGCGAGAGCGCAAGGAACATTGACACGATGGCGGCTATCGCAGCCCTGCCGACAATCGTGAAGCCTTTGGTGAGGCCCATCGAATCCCCATGGATTTAACAGGGAGCACTGTCGGATAGCAGGCTATCAGAGTCAAGGATAGGTTGCAGCCGTCCCGCTCCTCCCATTAGCCGCAACCCGATTTAGTGGACCAACACACGCTTTGCGAGCTTGGTGGCCGACGGCTCCGGCTCAGGGTCAGCGTGGAAGGCAAGCGATCGGACGAGTCCGGAAGGCTCGATTGTGAAGCGGCTGACATTGCTGCCTCTCGACGAGAATTATGGTATTCTCAAAATTACGGTTATCCTTGGCTGGGAGGCAGTTGATGGTCGCGCGAAGGGACATGACAAGCGACGAATGGAAGTGGCTTGTGCGGCTCTGCCAGCACGAAGCGGATAGCATTCCCAAGGCGATCGAAGCGAGGTTAACCGAGCTCGGACTATCCGGGCCGAATGGTCTTTCGAACGAAGCGAGAGACCTGGTTCAACATGAATTGTTGAATGAGCGGCGAAATCGGCTGCAGGGCCTTCATTGAGTTATTGATCGACCACAAAGGTGGTACGCGCTCTCTTGCGCGAGGTCCAATCCGCAAGGCAGGACCTTTCTGCGAGCCGACAGGTGCGACAGTGCTTGCGGCAGCATGCGATCTGTTCGCGACAGACAAGATCGGACTGAACGATACAGTCGTCCGCATCGTCACGTACCCAGTCGCAGCCCCACAATAGGAACTATCGCCTCGACCCATCGTTACCTCCGCACAAAAGCGAGGTAACGTCATGAAGAAAATCATAGGACTATCGGCGGCGATCTTTGGATTGATCTCCACTTGCGCCTTTGCGCAGGCACCAGCCGAACCATCGCCGCCTCCACCCGCATCGCCAGAATCCAGTAGGGAAAATCCACCACCTCCGCCGAATTCTTCACGCAAAAACGAAGACCGAGCGGACGCTGATTGGCGGTCGCAGCCGAGGGAACGCGGCGCCCGGTTCCACATCGAGAACGGCCAGACCAGGATCGACCTCAGGTGCGCCGACGGGGACTCCACGAAGGACTGCGCCGACGCAGTTCTGCAGGTGCTGGAGCATTTGCAAACGTCCAATTCCGGCAACAACGATCGACGCGGCGATGACCGACGTGATCGCTGGGAGCGCGACTAGCAGCTAAAGCTGTCCCTCAGGTGAACGGCGTTTTCAGCCTCGGTTCACCAGGACAGGCGCTAAATCCCTCCGACAATCGGAGAAAAGAAGATGCGAAAACTTCTAGTCACTATAGCCCTTCTCGCAGCCGGAATAACGGCTGGAGCCGCAAATGCCGCGCCTGTCGGCAGCATGACGGCGCCAGCAGCCTCGAACATCATAACCGTCGATTTTGCATGTGGCCGCGGTTATCACCTGAGCCCGCGCGGCTTTTGCCGACCCAATCCGCCGCGACGCTACTACGGTTGGGATCGCAGCTACGGTTGGGATCGTCCCCATCGCGGCTGGCGCGAATACAGGCGCTACGAGCGCTGGGATCGCGATCGCGACTGGCGGTGAGCACTCCTTTCGCCGGCCGGAATCTCGATCACCTGCTATAGTTCATGCCGGTGATCGACCGCCGCCGTCATGGCTGGACTACCCGGAGCACCACGAAATTGATCGGGCATGACTATTTGCCCGTATCCCCCGATTGTTTCGTAGCTGCCCGCAACACGCCTTTCTGCAAATCCGCCTCGTCAGCAAGAATGGCCGCCGCCTCGTTCAGCAAGACGTCTTTTGCTTTCTTGCGTGCATTTTCAATGGCAATATCGGCACTCAGGCTGCGCTCGTTTGACTCCAGGCCATCATCTCCACCAGGATCTTCGCCATCGCCTAACTCGGCTCGAGACTTCCGTCGATTTTCTCGAGCGGTCGCTTCCTTGCGACGTTCGGCTTCATTGAGAGAGATAATCCCCTTCTCGCGCTGCGCCTTGAGGTCGGCAATATCCTTTACGAGACCTTGGAAGTCCGGATCGCTCGCAACCCGCCCGTCATGGCGGCTTTGCAATGTCGGCAGCAACTTCGTAACCGTGTCGGCGGGCGTGTAGTTCGCGGGCTTGATCTGCGCCCACGGCAGGGCATTGTCATAACTGGTCTCGCCGAAGCTCGTCGGATCTGAAAGTCCAGGCAAACTGATATCAGGCGTCACACCGCGCAACTGCGTCGTACCGCCGTTGACCCGGAAAAACTGGGCAATCGTCACTTTCAGTTCCCCGAATTCGGGTTTGCTGTTGCGAACCATCTGGTCAAGGTCGACGACGGTCTGAACCGTCCCCTTCCCGAAACTGGGTTCGCCGACGATCACGCCTCGACCGTAATCTTGGATTGCCGCAGCAAAAATCTCTGAAGCCGATGCCGACCCGCGATTGATCAGGACACCCATCGGGCCTGTCCAGACAGGTGCTGCAAACTCAGCGCTTCTGACCTCGACCTTACCATCGCTGCCGCGTTGCTGAACGACCGGGCCATTGCCGATGAACAGACCGGTCAGATCAATCGCCTCGTCCAATGAACCGCCGCCATTGTTGCGCACGTCAATGAGAACGCTATCGACCTTTTCTTGCTTCAGTTCATCGAGAAGCTTGGCGACATCGCGGCTTGCACTTTTATAGTCCTTGTCGCCTTTGTGCCGAGCCTCAAAATCCTCGTAGAATGTTGGCAGAGTAATCACCCCGATTTTGCGCGTGACGTCGCCCACGTTCACGGACAGCACGGTCTTTCTGGCGGCCTGCTTATCGAGACTGATTTTATCGCGCACAAGGCTGACAACGCGGTGTGCGCCATCTGCGCCGGCATCCGCCGGCAGGATGTCCAAGCGCACGACGGAGCCCTTTTTCCCGCGTATCAATTGCACGACTTCATCAAGGCGCGTGCCTACCACTTCTTTTATCGCACCATCCTTGCCTTGACCGACGCCGGTAATGCGGTCTCCGACCGAGAGCTTGCCGGACAACTGGGCCGGACCGCCAGGCACGAGCTCGCGGATCGTCGTGTAGTCGTCGCGCTCCTGCAGTACCGCACCGATACCAAACAGTGAAAGCTTCATCGAGATATTGAAGTCGGCCGAAGCGTTCGCGCCAAAATAGTCCGTGTGCGGATCGATCGACGTCGCATAGGCATCCATGAACAACTGGAAAACGTCGTCGCTTTTATACTGGTAGGCGCGCTCAAGAGCGTTTGCGTAGCGTTTGTCGAGCGTTTCGCGAATAGCCGCGTCGGTTTTGCCGGCGAGTTTCAACGGCAACCAATCGCTTTTGACGCGCTTGCGCCAAAGCTCATTGCTCTCGGCTTCCGACTGCGGCCAGGGCTCTTTGTCGCGCAGTACGGAATAATTTTCCTGCACACTGAAATCGAAGTCCTGCTTAAGCAAATTGCGCGCGTAGTTCATGCGATCGACAATACGCTGTTCATACGCGTTGAAGATCGCAAACGGGATCTTCAAATCCTTCTGTTCGATGGCGTCGTCGATCTCGCTGCGGTCAGACATGAACCTGTCGATGTCGGCTTGCAGGAAGAGCACATGGTCCGGATCCAGTGACTTGATAAACTGATCCATAATTCTGGCCGACAAGGCATCGTCGAGTGCAATGGGCCTGTAACTGTATCGCGTGAGAAGTTGTGCACTCAACTGCGCGGCTTGCGCCTGTTGCTTTAGCGGCGCCAAAACAGGAGGTGATGCGACTTCAGCATAGGCGGACTGCGCGACTGCAAGAAATGCAGCAAGAAAAAGGTATGGTATGCGCATTCAGCTTCGATCCAATTCTTAGTGCCTGTTGTCGATGTGCGATCTAGGCGGGTAATTATGGTTTTTTGGCAACCAAATGGTAAACGGCATGGTTTGCAAAGCCGCGAAAAACCATCCGGCACGATCAGTCGGGAGGCAGTGAAGCCCATCGGGGCTTCAACATAGCACCACGCAAAGCGCGCGGGAAAGCGGGAATTCGCGTCACACGAGGTCGTGACAAGGGCAGCCGCAGGAGCTTCAGGATAGCGGTCCGCAGGGAAGCGGGGCCAACTGCCCTAGGACTTCGCGTTCCGCCTTCGGGCCGCGCTCGCCACAAGTCGCGATCCTCACACCTGCCAACCAGCCAGCACTGCCTCACCTTCTTCAGTTCACCCCGGGTTCGGCAAGTGACCGCCTACCGACGCATGTCGTAGTGATATATTGATGCATTAGCGCTTTAGAACCTCTTTGCGTAGCATGACGTGCCCCCGTCAAATTGGGCCATTCAGACCTGGGATTTTCCACTTATGATCCCCGTTCGGAAGAAGAGGAGAATTCGATGAAGGTGGTGACGGTGGTCGACGGTCCCGATGGCCGCACTATGCTGATCGTGACGCACGAGATGGCGTTTGCGCGCGACGTTTCCAATAAAGTTTCTTCACGAGGGTGTCATCGAAGAAGCCGGCGCGCCTGCCGAGCTTTTCACGCAGCCGAAATCCGAACGATTTCGGCAGTTTCTGTCAGGGCGAGGCGACGCCGTTTGACGTGCGCTTCAGATCCCGTTCGCAGCCTGATATTCAACGCTGACACGTCAATCCGACCACTTGTTTAGTGCTTGCAGGCAAGTGGCAGCAGGTTCATGCTTGTCTTCGCTTTTGAAGCCCGCCAGTAGCGGCTGATCAGCCGAACAAAGTGGGCTCGTCGTGAGACGCGTGCGATGGAATGCGCCGGCTGCGGTTTCGACATTCAAAGGGGTTTTGCTTTCTGTCCGCGATGCGGCGCAAAGCAGCCGCTCTTGTGTGCTGGCTGCGGCTACTCATGTCAGCCCGATTTCGCCTTCTGCCCCCGTTGCGGCGCGTCGCTTGCCAGCAAAATGCAGCCCGTCCTGAAGTCAAGTACCGAGGTGGCGGTACCGGAAAAATCAGACAGCGATGCCGATCGGCGGCCGGTGACCGTGCTCTTTGCCGATCTCTGCGGCTTCACCACTCTGAGCGAGCAGATCGACCCCGAAGTCATGCGGGCGCTGCAGAACGAATTGTTCGAAGAGATGACCCGGGCGGTTGAAACTTATGGAGGCTTCGTCGACAAGTTCGTCGGCGATGCGCTGCTGGCGTTGTTCGGCGCGCCTGTGGCGCATGAGGACGATCCGATCCGAGCGCTTAACGCGGCGCTCGACATGATCGATCGGGCCACCGAGGTCGGCACGCGCTGGCGTTCACGCGCCCGCGTACCGCTGCGGCTGCATATCGGCATCAATAGCGGACCTGTCGTCACCGGCGGTTTCGGTGCGGTTGGCGCAAAGTCCTATTCTGTCACCGGCGACACGGTGAATACGGCACAGCGCCTGCAGTCCATGGCCGGCGAAAACGACATCCTCGTCGGGCCGCTGACCTATCGCCTCACCCGTCATGCCTTTGCCTTCGATAGTCTCGGCGCACAGACACTGCGGGGCAAAAGTGGTAACGTCCATGTCCATCGACTGACAGGGCTCCTGGAAGCGCCGCATACCGCGCGGGGGCTTGAAAGTTTCGGCCTGCAAGCGCCGATGATCGGACGGGACGCGGAACTGTCGCGGTTGCTGACATGCCTCGATCTTGCCTGCGGCGGCACGGCACAGCTTGTTCGCTTGATCAGCGAAGCGGGCATCGGCAAATCACGCCTGGCGAATGAATTCGTGACAATCGCCGGCAATGCCGGCCGTTTCCCGGGCCTCGCCATTCGCAAAGCCACTTGCTCTCCCCTCGGCGAACAATCCTATGGTACGCTTGCCGCCGTGGTGCGGAGCGCCTACAGCGTCGGCGAGCGGGATGATCCCGACAGGACGCGGCAACTGCTGTCGACGGGGTTTCGCGCGTTGGATTTCACGCAGGAGGAAGTCGAGGGGCTTTTGCCGCTCTTCCTGCATGTCCTCGGCCTCGGTGACCCCGACGGCGCGTTGCGGCATATCGAGCCGGAGCAGTTGCGGCGGCAGATCTTCTATGCGGTCCGCACCGTCTTCGAGCGGCGGCTGGGACAGGGTCCGCTGCTGCTCGTTATCGAGGATCTGCATTGGGCGGACGCCGCCTCGCTGGAAGTGCTTCGCTTCATGATGGACCGGCTGGAGCGCAGCCGGCTGATGCTGCTTGCGATCTACCGGCCGACATCGCAGACCGACCCGCTGAATTCCGATCGTGTCAGCGTCACCGTGCAACGCCTTGGTCCGCTCATGGCAGCCGACGGGCAGAAGCTGCTTGCCGCGTTTTTCGGCGAGGCTCACGGAAAGCTGCCGATCTCGATGCGAAAGCGCATCCTTGAGCGGGCCAGTGGAAATCCGCTTTTCATCGAGGAAATCCTTCGGGGACTGATCGACATTGGCACGTTGCATCATGACGGTCAGCACTGGCATGTTGCGGCCGAAGACATGGATGTCGATATCCCGGTCAATCTGCAAGCGCTGCTGCTTGCCCGCGTCGATCGTCTGCCGCAGGAGATAAGGCGGTCGGCGCAAGAGGCGGCGGTGGTGGGACCGAAGTTCGATACCGCGCTCCTGCGCACCGTCGCCACCGATCCGGCCGGCATCGATGCTGCATTGGATTACCTCTGCGACGCCAATATCATCGAGGAACTGCGCGGCCCCGATGCCGCTGTATCGCCGGGCTATCGATTCAGCCAGACGCTGATGCATGACGTCATCTACCATAATCTCCTGCTGCAAAGACGCATGGAGCTTCATCGACGGATCGGCCAGTTTCTGGAACGCCAATATGGCGCCTCTCCCGACCGGCCCGAGCATCTGGCGCTGCTCGGCCACCACTTCAGCCTAACCACCGAAAGAGCCAAGGGAGCAGCCTATCTGATGGCGGCGGGCGATCTGGCGCGCAAGACCTACGCCAATGACGATGCGATGCGCCTTTACCGCCAGGCGCTTGCTGCCTTCGCAAACGAAGCGGAGGTGACGCCGGAGCAACCGGCACTCCTGGAGCGCCTTGCCGATCTCTGCGGCCCGGCCGGTCTGCGCGACGCTGCCTTGAACCATTACCAATGCGCGCTTGCGATCCATCGCTCCAAGGACGACCCTATCGCCGCAGCTAGGATACTGCGAAAGATCGGCCGCCTGCATCTCGATGCCGGGCGCCGCGATCAAGCGGAGACACATTGCGCCGAGGCTGAAGCACTGATCGCGGCGATCGATGCGCCGGTCGAACATGCGCATCTTCTACAGGAGCGCGGTCATCTGGCCTTCCGCATGGGGGATCAGGCCGCTGCCGCCGAGTGGGCCACGCAAGCCCTACAACGCCTGCAAACGCTACCGATCGACGGAACGACTGAGGCCGGACGGGAGGCAGCGCGCGCGATGGCGGAGGCGCTGAACACCAAGGGTGTCGCACTTGCGCGGCTCGGGCGGCGGCGCGATGCCGTGCAGGAAGTGGAACACAGTCTTTCCGTCGCCGAAAAGGCCGATCTACAAAGTGCCGCCTGTCGCGCCTATTCCAATCTCGGTGTCCTCTACACCATCGTCGATCCGGGCAACGCCATCAGGATCTGCCGGCGCGGACTAGAGGTGGCGACCCGTATCGGCGATCTCGGCTTCCAGGCGCGCCTTCTCGCCAATCTCGCAGTCTCCTGCTGCACTTTCACCGATCGCTGCGCCGCCGAAGGCGTGCCGGCGGCGGAAAAGGCCGTCGAAATCGACCGGGCGCTCGATCAGCGCGATCATCTCTCCGTGCCGCTGATTGTGCTCGCCCAGATTCATCAGTGCCATGGGCAGCCGAAGCTAGCTCGTAAGTATTACGAGGAAGCCCTTGAGGTTGCGAAGGAAATTGACGAGCC
The DNA here is from genome assembly GCF_056398305.1 of Rhizobium sp. 01T444. Lineage (NCBI taxonomy): Bacteria > Pseudomonadati > Pseudomonadota > Alphaproteobacteria > Hyphomicrobiales > Rhizobiaceae > Rhizobium > Rhizobium sp. 01T444. The sequence goes on along the minus strand of NZ_JBFTPD010000029.1, from coordinate 34,555 downwards.
GCAATTGCTCTTTCCGTGCTATGATGGTCTGGCGACACTCAGCCTCGAGCATGACGACATAGACGAGGCGGAACGGTATTTCACGCTGGCACAGGATGTATGCATCCGCCACAACCTCGATCCAGCCACGCTCGTCGTATTGCCGTTCCTCGACTGACTGTCCCCGTTGCAACGACTGCAGGAGATCGATGAGGAGAATCGTATCCAACGCATAAAGGGAGGAATGAAAGATGCAGGAGAACCACGTAGCAAAACCATTGCAGCCAGGAGATCGCGCGCCGAACGTAGTGCTGGATGCGATCACCCGCCAGGGCAAGATCGCTATTGACGATTTTCGCGGCCAGAAGCCGGTGCTCGTCGGGTTGTTCCGCGGACTGCATTGCCCCTTCTGTCGCCGGCAGATCGCCGCTATGGCCGAACTCACCAATGCCCTACAGGAGAAAGGCATCGATAGCCTGACCGTCGTCAACACGCCGATCGATCGCGCCCGCCTCTATTTCCGCTACCACCCGCTTCCCAATCTGCTGGCGGCTTCCGATCCGGAACGGGTATCGCACAAGGCCTTCGGCCTGCCGAACCTTCAGTTCACGGAAAACGAGAACGACTGGCCGCACAAAGTCAGCATGAGCACTGTGTCCTCGATGCAGATCGACATGCCGGGCGAGCTTCCGGCGCCCATGGGCGTGATGGAGGCGGTGGAATATCTCGACAAGGCGGATGGCTATGAATTCACCGAGGACGACACGCAGATGATCGCCACCGGCCACGGCCAACTTGTCGGCGAATTTCTGCTCGATCGAGATGGCGTCGTGCGTTGGTGTTTCACCGAAGTCGAGGATGGTGGCCGCCATATGTTCGGCGGCCCCGCCCCGCGGGAGGTGATGTCGGCAGCTTCGAACATGGCAGTCTGAGACGAATTGCTGGTGCGACAAGCGACGACAAGATTATGTCGTCGCTTGAAGGACTGATGGTGACCGATCTTCTGGTTACCGAGAACATGGATGGGGAAAACACAACCATTCATCGTGGCGGATCCCACACCCGCAGTCCTGACAGCCGCTACCACCCGTCGCGTAAAAAGCTGCCGCGCAAACCTCATCCCTGAGGATCGTGTCGCCGCAATAGATCCAGCTGATTTCCTTGTCGGCTGCCTGGGCCGTGACCGCGGTCAGTGCCGTCGAACCAAGCAGGGCGAGCGCCATAAGGCCAGTCTTGATGGTAATGCTCACGTCGTTCCCCAGAGGATCCTTGTCCGCCGCCCACGCCAAAATCCCGTTCGTTTGGATAAAATCTCAATTAGTTTGGATGTCATCGCAGGGCTGAAACTGGAAACGCAGGTCGCGGGCACCTACTTAAGTTATTGGTCCTACGCAGTCGGCGTTTGAGAATACGATTTTGGAATTCCAATAAGCTTAGCTAGAATTACGATTTTTTTTGATCCAGAATTCCCTTCTTTTGGTGCGGACACGGCGAGGCAAGCCTGGGGCGAAATGACGATCACATTCGAAGTCTTCTCCGACCACTGGGCGCATCTCGGCGAGAGCCCGGTCTGGTCGGAGAATGAAAATTGCATCTGGTGGGTTGATACCGATGGCCGCAGGCTGCTTCGCACCGATTCGGCAACCGGCAAGACCTCGACATGGGACGCACCCGAAGCAGTCGGCTGCATCGCGTTGCGGACAGATGGAACGTTGCTCGCAGGCCTTGCGACCGGCATTTTCCTCTTTGATCAGCGGACAGGCCTGTTCAAGCGCGTCTGCGCGCCGGAAAGCCGCGCGGATGTCCGCTTCAACGATGGGACGCTCGACCCCGCCGGCCGGCTCTGGGCCGGCACGATGCAGCGGGAGATGGCAGCGCCAGCGGGAGCAATCTTCTGCATCGAGCCCGATTTTAGCCACCGCCGGGTCTTCGAAGATTTCTGGACACCGAATGGCCTGGCCTTCGATCCGATACGGCAGAGAATGTATTTTTCCGATTCCCATCCTTCGGTTCAGGCCATCTGGGCCTGCGACTACGATCTTGCCACCGGCACGCCGTCCAACCGGCGGGTCTTTGCGACCACGCATGCCTTTGCTGGACGGCCCGATGGCGCATTCGTCGATGAGGACGGCGTCTACTGGATTGCCGGTGTCGGCGGCTCGCAGTTGCTGCGCTTTGCGCCATCGAGTGAGCCGCTTGAGCCGGTGGAGCTACCGGTAACCCACCCGACCAAGCTCGTGATGAACCGGACAATGCCGCGCACGGTCTTCGTCACCACGCGACGCATGGCCGATCCGGAGCAGAGCGACGCCTCCGGCCATCTGCTGCGCTGCCTGCTCCCTGAGGCTGTCCTTAGCGCTGGACGAAATCGGGATATTGTTCGCAGATGAGATCGATGATCGACAGCGTGCCGGACAGGTGCTTGCGCATGGCCGCGACCGCCCATTCAGGCTCGCCGGAGCGAACCGCTTCAATGATCGCACGATGATCGGCAAGCACCGTCTCCAACTTGCCGGGCATCGGCAGGTTGAGGCGGCGCAGCCTGTCGAGATGGACGCTCAGACGCCGCACCGTTGCCCAGAGGCCCAGAATGCCGCTGCGCTCAAAGAGCGTGCGATGGAAATCCCTGTCGAATGAATCGAACTGGTCAAACTGATCCGCCGAGGCCACCGCCTCCTGTTGCCGAAGCACCCGCTCCAATACCTGCGCCGTCTCGGCCGGGCTTTCGAGCGTCAGCCGGCGGACCGCCTCGAGTTCGATCGACAGCCTGAGGAAATGCGCCTGGGTGGCGTGGTCGATATCGATCTTGGCGACAACAGTCGCATATTGCGGATAGACCTCGACCAGTCCCTCCTCTTCAAGCCGTATCAGGGCGTCGCGCACCGGCGTCTGGCTGACATTGAACTCGCTCTGCAGCGCGATGCGGGACAGAACCGTTGTCGGCGTCAGATCCATGGAGAGAATGCGGGAACGAAGGATTTCAAGAATTTGCGGCGCGACCTGGCGCGTTCGGTCGAGGGCAAATTGCGTCCGGTTAACTTTCACGTCTGGCCATCCATCCTGTCGAAGCACTGCCGACCGTTTAAACATATTTTGTGACTTGATGCACTGATACATTAGTGCTTTAGTTAAGCCAATGCAAAGCCGTTGCGCCAGAAACGGGACGGCATTTTCTTCAGTTCGAGACAGGACTTCAAAACAATGAAGGCCAGGAAGACACCTTCCAAGCTGCGCAGCGCCAGATGGTTCGCGCCCGATGACCTCAGAAGTTCAGGCCACCGTTCGCGCACCATGCAGATGGGCTACGCGCCGGAGGAATGGGCTGGCAAACCCGTCATCGCCATCCTCAACACCTGGTCAGATGCCAACCCCTGCCATGCGCATTTCAAGCATCGCGTCGAGGATGTGAAGCGCGGCATCTTCCAGGCCGGCGGCTTCCCGCTCGAACTGCCGGCACTGTCGCTGTCGGAAAGCTACGTCAAGCCGACGACCATGCTCTATCGCAACTTGCTCGCCATGGAGGCGGAAGAACTGCTGCGTTCACATCCGGTCGATGGTGCGGTGCTGATGGGCGGCTGCGACAAGACGACTCCCGGTCTTGTCATGGGTGCGCTCAGCATGGGCCTACCGATGATCTACCTGCCGGCTGGCCCGATGCTGCGCGGCAATTATCGCGGTGAATATCTGGGCTCCGGTTCGGATGCATGGAAATTCTGGGACGAGCGCCGTGCCGGCACGATTTCCGAAACCGAGTGGGTCGAGGTGGAGGCCGGCATCGCCCGCTCTTACGGCCACTGCATGACTATGGGCACGGCGAGCACGATGACGGCAATCGCCGAAGCGCTCGGGCTGACGCTGCCGGGTGCGAGTTCCATTCCGGCCGCCGATTCCAACCATATCCGCATGTCGTCGGCGGTCGGCCGGCGCATCGTCGAGATGGTCTTCGAAGACCTCGTGCCCGCTAAGATCGTTACACAGGCGGCAGTCGACAATGCCGTGACGGTCGCCATGGCGACAGGCTGTTCCACCAATGCCATCGTGCATCTGGTCGCGATGGCACGCCGTGCAGGCATACCGCTGACGCTTGACGATCTCGACCATGCAGGCCGTACAACGCCTGTGCTCGCCAATATCCGCCCGACCGGCAAGACCTATCTGATGGAGGATTTTTATTATGCCGGCGGCCTGAGGGCGCTGATGGCAAAGCTCTCCTCCAAGCTCGATCTCTCGACGATGACGGTCACCGGTGCAACACTCGGCGAAACGCTTGAGGGTGCCAGATGTTATAATGACGATGTCATCCGCTCTCTCGACAATCCGCTCTACCATGAGGGGTCGCTCGCGGTGCTGAAAGGCAATCTTGCACCGACCGGCGCCGTCATCAAACCCGCGGCCTGCGATCCGCGCTTTCACAAGCATGAGGGCCCCGCCCTCGTCTTCGACAGCTATCCGGATATGAAGAAGGCTGTCGACGACGAAACCCTCGACATTACCCCGGATCACGTCATGGTTCTGCGTGGCGCCGGCCCGCAGGGCGGCCCTGGTATGCCGGAATGGGGCATGTTGCCAATGCCGAAGGCGCTGCTGAAGAAGGGCTATCGCGACATGCTGCGCCTCTCGGATGCACGCATGAGCGGTACGAGCTACGGCGCATGCATATTGCATATTTCGCCGGAATCGCATGTGGGCGGCCCGCTCGCTTTGTTGAAAACCGGCGATATCGTTCGCCTCGATCTTGAAGCCCGCCGTATCGACATGCTTGTCGACGATGATGAACTGGCGCGCCGCCGTGCAGCCTGGGTCAAGCCGGCGGAAAAGTTTGGCCGCGGCTATGGCTGGATGTTTGCACGCCACATCGCCCAGGCCGATAGGGGCTGCGATTTCGATTTTCTGGAAACCGGCTTTGGCCCCACCCCCGACGAGCCGGATATCTATTGATTTCAGGAGGACAAGATATGACCACCACTTTGAGCCAGCAGACGCGTGAGAAGCTGAAGGGCGTTTCGACTGCGACCCTTTGTACCGCTCTTTTCAAACGCGGCCTGCGTAACCAGTTCATCCAGGACGTGCGCCCGCTCTCACCGAAGAAGACCAACATGGTCGGTCAGGCTTTCACGCTGCGCTATATCCCGGCGCGCGAAGACCTGAACACGCTTGATGTCTTCCGCAATCCGGAACATCCCCAGCGCGCCGCCGTCGAGCGCTGCCCGCCGGGCGCCGTATTGATCATGGATAGCCGGCGGGATGCGCGTGCTGCCTCCGCCGGCTCGATCCTCGTCTCGCGCCTGCAGGTGCGCGGTGTTGCCGGCGTCGTGACCGACGGTGGTTTCCGCGACAGCCCCGAAATCGCCGGTCTCGATATTCCTGCCTATCATCACCGGCCTTCGGCGCCGACCAACCTGACCCTGCATCAGGCGATCGAGATCAATGTCCCGATCGGCTGCGGCGATGTTCCTGTCTTCCCCGGCGACGTTGTGGTCGGCGACAATGAGGGCGTCGTGGTCATCCCCCTGTATCTTGCGGAGGAAATCGCCGACGAGGCCGTCGAGATGACGGCCTACGAGGATTTCGTTACCGAGGAGGTGCTCGGCGGCGCGACCATCATCGGGCTCTACCCGGCGACCAGCGAAGCACCGCGCGAAAAGTTTGCGCAATGGCGTAAGAGGAATAACCGTTAGGAGCGAAAAGGAGCAGCTTTTGCCCCTTTTTCATTCCTTGACGGCGCCTGTCATCGACGAGACGTAATAGTCCACGAAGAATGAATAGAGGATGACGACGGGCAGCGAGCCGAAGAGAGCTCCCGCCATCAGCGATCCCCATTCGAACACATCGCCACGCACCAACTCCGTCAGCACCCCAACGGGGATCGTCTTGTTCTCCGACGACTGGATGAAGGTCAGGGCGTAGATGAACTCGTTCCACGACAGAGTGAAGGCGAAGATGCCGGCCGAGATCAGGCCGGGCACTGCCAATGGCAGGATGATCTTCGTCAGGATCTGCCAGCGATTGGCGCCATCCACCAGTGCGCTTTCTTCCAGTTCGAACGGGATCGAGCGGAAGTAACCCATCAAAAGCCAGGTGCAGAAGGGAATGAGGAAGGTCGGATAGGTGAAGATCAGCGCGAGCCGCGAGTCATAGATCCCGAGCTTGAAGACGATGAAGGCAAGCGGAATGAACAGGATCGACGGCGGCACGAGATAGGCAAGGAAGATGACGAGGCCGATGGAACGGGAGCCGGTGAAGCGCACGCGCTCGATCGCATAGGCGCCGAAGACCGACGCAACAAGCGACAGGAGGGTCGAGCAGACTGCGACGAGGATCGTGTTCCACATCCAGCCCGGATAGGACGTTTCGAGGAACAGATATTTGATATGTGCAAGCGTCGGCCCGACCACCCAGAACGGGCTGTAATTGCTGTAGTCGGTCAGTTGTTCGTTCGGCTTCACCGCGGTGACCGCCATCCAGTAGAATGGGAAGAGCAGCACGAAGACGAAAACCGCCATCGGCAGGTAGAGCATCACCACCCGCCGTGGCAGGCGGTTCAGGTAGCTCATACCTTCGGCATTGTCGGTCAGGACGACATTGGCGGTGTTGGAATTGGTCGACATATCTTCCTCCCTAGAGCATTTCCGTTTCTTCGATCCATGGAAATGCCCTGTCTCTTTGTTTTCACGCAATTCTGACGCAAGACCGCTGCACGCTTTTGCTGGAATTTCCCTAATCCTGTCCGCCCTGCTGCCATTTGCGGCGCTGCAGGCCAAAGAAGCTGAACATGATCGCGCCGAGCAGGAAGGGGATCATCGCGACTGCGATCGCGGCACCCTCGCCGAGCTGGCCGCCGGGAATTCCGCGCTGAAAGGACAATGTTGCCATCAGATGCGTGGCGTTGACCGGCCCGCCCTTGGTCAGCACGTAGATGAGCTGGAAATCCGTGAAGGTGAAGAGCACTGAGAATGTCATCACGACGGCGATAATCGGCGTCAACATCGGCAGCGTCACATAGCGGAAGCGCTGCCAGCTGGTCGCCCCGTCAAGCGACGCTGCCTCCTGTAGCGAGACCGGAATGGTCTGCAGGCCGGCAAGCAGCGAGATCGCCACGAAGGGAATGCCGCGCCAGACATTGGCGATAATGACTGAAATGCGCGCATTTGTGGGATCACCGAGGAAGTTGATCGGCGCGTCGATGAGACCAAGCTCCATCAGCGACCAGGAAATGATCGAAAACTGGGAATCGTAGATCCACCAGAAGGCCAGGGCGGACAAAACGGTCGGCACGACCCAGGGCAGAAGCACGATCGCCCGGAAGAAGCTCTTGAACGGCAAATGTTGGTTCAGAAGCAGCGCCAGCCAGAGACCAAGCACGAATTTCAGTATCGAAGCGACGAAGGTGTAGAGGACGGTGTTGAAGACCGACAGCCAGAAGACGTCATCCTCCATCAGGTATTGGTAGTTCTCCAACCCGATGAAGATACCGTCGCGGCCGATGCGCGTATCGGTGAAGCCGAGCCAGACGCCGAGCCCCAGCGGATAGGTCAGGAAGCAGACCAGGAAGACCGCCGCCGGCAGCATGAACAGGAAGCCGAGCACGTTGTTGTTCTGCAGGAGCGAGGATGTCGGTCCGCGCGTATCTCCGGAATTCACCGTCGACATTGCTTATCTCCAGATTGCGATATGCCCTAGAGACTTGCGGCACGTCGTTTCCGGCATGCCGCAAGTCTTGGAAAAATAGGATCAGACGCGATAGTAGCGGTTCGCCCGGCGCTCGGCCTCCTTCATTGCATCCTCTGGCGACCTCTGGCCGGTGACGGCCGCGGCATACATGTCGACCAGCACGTAGTCGGCCATGGTCGCGGCCGAGGCATAGCCGAGCGGGCCGGCATAGCCATTCGGGCGCAGCTTTTCCGAGGCGCGCGCGTAAGGCGCATGGATCGGATCAGCAGTCCAGATCGGGTTCTTGGCGAATTCCTTGAGCGGCTGGCAGCAATAGGCGCTGGAGCCCTGGATCCAGGCATTCATCTGATCGGCTTCCATCATGAACTTGATGTAGGCCTTTGCTGCTTCAGGATATTTGCTGTGCTTGAAGAGAAGCAGCGAACTTGTCTGGTAAAGCTCGACGCTCTGGCCGACCGGGCCGATCGGGAAGTTCGTCGTGCGAATGTCCTTGGTGATTTCTGCGAGCTTGGGATCGCCCTTGGCAGTGTAATAGACCGACACACCGTTGGCGATCAGCGAAACCTGGCCGGCGAGGAAGGCGCGGTTGTTGTTGACGTCCTGCCAGCTTTCTGTGCCCGGAATGAAGGTCGCATAGAGCTCCTTGGCATAGTTGATCGAAGCCAGCGTTTCCGGGCTGTTGATCGTCACCTTGCCGCCTTCATCGACCATCTTGCCGCCGTGGCTCCAGAGCAGCCAATGGGCATAGTTGTTGCCGTCGCCGACAGCCTTTCCGTGCGGGAAGCCGGCGGGCGTGCCCTTAGCCTTCATCGCCTTGCAAAGCTCAAGGAAGCCTGCAGTATCCTTGGGGAATTCGCTGAAGCCAGCCGCCTTCACATGACTGTCGCGATAGACCACGGCATTGCCGATCGCCGTCAGCGGCATGGCGATGAACGTATCTCCGCGCGAGGCATAACCTTTGACGCCATCGTACCAGCCGCCATATTTGTTGCCGAGATAATTGGCGAGTTCGGTCAGGTCGACCAGCTTGTCCGGGTACTGATGAGCATCGTCGAACCAGCACATGATGAGATCAGGACCGGAACCGACATTGGCCGCAACCGCAGCTTTTGGGCGAATGTCCTCCCAGCTCTCCTTGTCGACGCGGACCTCGACACCGGTCGCCTCAGTGAATTTCTTGGTGTTTGCAAGCCAGGCTTCCTCATCACCTTTCACGAAGGGTGTCCAGCGCAGCAGGCGCAGGCTCGCGCCGTTTTCCGGCTTATAGGTCGGTTCGGCCTGTGCGAAAGAAGGCCTGATGCCCAGACCGGCGACGCCGGCTGCGGCTGCCGAAGCAGCAAGAAATTCACGTCTCTTGATCGTCATGATATTCCTCCTCCTTGAAAAAAGCGGGAGAGAATTCTCCGACATTCATCTCCCGCTTGATGAACGACGGTATCTGCATCCGGAAATGGGATGCCTGCCATCTGGCGACTGAACGGGAAGCCCCCTCCTCTCCCGCGCCGCGCCTGAAGACGTCAGTTGGTCAATCTCCGGCCACCTTCGGCATCGAAAAGATGAACATGCGAGGCGTCGATTGCGACATTCAGGCTCTCGCCTGGGCGCGCGTTGACGCGTTCACGGAAGACGCAATTGAGATCGCTGCCGCCGAACTTCAGCGTGAGATGCGTCTCGTAGCCGGTCGGCTCGATCACAACGATCTCGCCAGGCAGGCCGCCCGCGTCGAGCGAGATATATTCCGGGCGGAGCCCATAGACGAGGTCACGCCCTTTTGCGCTGTCCGGAGGATTGGCGACCGGAAGCGCCGTGCCGTCGGCGGCGATGAAACGTATGGGATTCTCGGGATCGAGCCTGCCCTTGATCATGTTCATCGCAGGTGAGCCGATGAAGCCGCCGACGAAGAGATTGGCCGGCTTGTCGTAGAGTTCCAGAGGCGAGCCCACCTGTTCGACAATCCCGTCATGCATGACGACGATCTTGTCGGCCATGGTCATCGCTTCGATCTGGTCGTGGGTGACGTAGACAGTGGTGGTCTTCAGCCGCTGGTGCAGTTCCTTGATCTCGGCGCGCATGGCGACACGCAGCTTTGCATCGAGATTGGAGAGCGGCTCATCGAAGAGGAAGACTTCCGGATCGCGCACGATGGCGCGGCCCATCGCGACACGCTGGCGCTGGCCGCCGGAAAGCTGGCGCGGATACCGGTCGAGCAGTGCATCGAGCCCGAGAATGCCGGCGGCGTATTTCACGCGCTTTTCGGCTTCGGCCTTCGGCGCCTTGTTGAGCATCAGCGAAAAGCCCATGTTCTGCTGCACCGTCATATGCGGGTAAAGCGCATAATTCTGGAAGACCATGGCGATGTCGCGATCCTTCGGCGGCAAAGTGTTCACCACCCGCCCGCCGATCCGGATTTCCCCGGCAGAGATGTTTTCCAGCCCCGCCAGCATGCGCAGCAGCGTGGACTTGCCGCAGCCGGAAGGCCCGACCAGGATCACGAACTCTCCGTCGGCAATATCGATGCTCACGCCTTTGATGACCGGAAACGCACCGAACGATTTGCGCACATCAGCGAATTGAACACCTGCCATACTCCCTCCTCCCAGATATCGAGCATCGTACGCTATGTATATGTATTCTCACGGCTTTTTCGGCCAAGCACCGCCAGTTATCCACGCCCGACAAAGGGCATTTTCGTCGCCATCACAGTCATCGTCAGCACGTTGGCGCTGAGCGGCAGGCCCGCCATATAGACGACCGCATCGGCGATATGGGCAGGATCAATGGTCGCCTCCGCGGCAGTCGTACCATTGGCCTGAAGAACGCCGGCGGCGATCCTTTTTGTCATGTCGCTTGCCGCATTGCCGATATCAATCTGGCCGCACGCGATGTCGAATTCGCGCCCATCAAGCGCGGTCGATTTCGTCAGGCCGGTGATGGCGTGTTTGGTCGCCGTATAGGGCGAGGAATTGGGGCGTGGCGTCGTTGCCGAAACCGAGCCGTTGTTGATGATGCGGCCGCCACGTGGTGTCTGGCTCTTCATCAGCCTGAACGCCTGCTGCGTGCAGAGGAAGGCGCCTGTCAGATTGGCCGCGACGATGGCGCTCCAGTCTTCGAACGACACATCCTCCAGCGGCATGCCCGGCACCGAGACACCGGCATTGTTGACCAGCAGATCGAGGCGACCATGCTGATTTGCGATCGCATCGAACAATGCTCTGACCGAGACCGGATCGCCGACATCGGCCCGGATTGCGGTAACTTCCGCACCCGTCTCGCTGCCGAGTTCGGCGGCGGCTTTTTGGAGAATCTCGGCACGCCGTCCCGAGATCACGACCCTGTAGCCGGCAGCCACTAGCCCCTTTGCGATCGCGCGGCCGATGCCCGTGCCGCCACCGGTCACCAGGGCAATCTTCGATTGCGTGCCGGTACTTTCACTCATGCAATCCTCCCGCCGAGTTCATCCTCGATATGCACCTGCAGGATCTCGTCAAAACTCGTCTCCGCCCTGAAGCCGAGCGCGGACGCTCTCTTCGCATCGAACTGCGTCGGCCAACCGGCCACGATGCGTTCGATCACCGGGTCGGTCTCGTGCTTGATCAGCGCAACGGCCTTGTCGCCCGCAATCCGGCGCAACGCTTCGATCTCTTCCGAAACCAGAGCCGAGAGACCCGGCATGGTCAGGTTGCGCCGCGACCCCACCTTTGCCGTGTCGATCCTCGCCGCGTGAACGAAGAAACCGACTGCCGCCCGTGGGCTCGCGAACCAGTGCCGGACGCTATCGCTGACCGGCAGCACCGCTGGCTTGCCGGCGAGCGGCTCACGCAGAATATTGGAGAAGAAGCCGGAGGCCGCCTTGTTCGGTGCACCCGGCCGCACGCAGATCGTCGGCAGGCGAATGCCGATGCCATCGAAAAAGCCACGGCGCGAATAATCGGCAAGCAGCAACTCGGCAACTGCCTTCTGGGTGCCGTAGCTCGTCAGCGGCGTGGAGAAGAATTCGTCCGGAATGACATCGGGAAAAGGCGTGCCGAACACGGCGATGGACGAGGCGAAGACCACGCGCGGCACATAGGCGGACTTCAGGCCCTGGTGGCGGATCGCCTCGAACAGAGCGCGCACACCATCGAGATTGACGGCATAGCCTTTATCGAAATCGGCCTCCGCCTCACCGGAAACGATCGCCGCCAGATGAAAAATCAGACCGGGCCGGGTCTCGATCAGCTTTTTGGCGATGCCGGCTTGGGCGAGGTCGATCGTCAGCGTGCTCGACACGGATCGAAGCGCCTCGGGCACCGGCGGCTGAACTGCATCTACCAGCGTCAGTCGGCTGATCGCGGCGCCAAGCACACCAGGCTCGCGGGCAATTCTTTCGACCAGCTTGCGGCCGATCATGCCTGCCGCACCCAAAATCATCACATGCATATTGGTTTACCTCCCAGCGCTGCCGGCGTCATTTTTTCGAGACGATCTCGATGTTTGATCGGAATCCGTTCTCCCCAGTCGGATTCCGCGCACGTCACGCCAGGCGCAACGCCATCTGCTCCTTCAAATTTTCCACTGCCTCGGACCGATATTCCGGAATGTTAGCGGCCAGACGAAACCAAACAAAACTGCAACTTGCAGGTCAACTTAACTTGCATGATCTGCGGGCGGTAGCAATCGAACATAAGTCTCATGCGCATTTTGCCCAGTGCCGCCATCAGCCCATAACCGCCATGCCCGGCAGGACGACACCGCTCTTTTCAGCGAGGATCTTTGCCACCGCGGCATCATCTTCGAGGCCGAGACCAGCGTCGGACGCTTGCCGGAAGAGATCGAGCGCGGTCACTGCGAGCGGCGTGAAGGCACCTGCCCGATCTGCTTCAGAGGTGACGATGCCGAGGTCCTTGACGAAGATATCGACCGCCGAGCGCGGTGCATAGTCACCCGAGACGATATGCTCGCCACGGTTCTCGAACATCCAGGAGGAGCCGGCCGAAACCCGCAGCACATCGTAGAGCGTCTTCAGGTCGATGCCCGTCTTGGCTGCAAACGTCATCGCCTCGGCGGTCACCGCGATATGCACCCCGGCAAGGAGCTGGTTGATCATCTTCACTTGCGAGCCGGGACCAGGCCTGTCCCCGAGCCGGAACACCTTGCCGGAGACCGCATCGAGCGCCTGTTTGGCACGCGCGAAAGCTTCTGGCGAACCGGAACCCATGACGACCATCTCTCCGGAAAGTGCCTTGGCGTGACCGCCGGAAACCGGCGCGTCGACGACAAGCATGCCGGCGGTTTCGAGCCGGTCGGCAATCGCGACCGTGGCGCTTGGCGCCATGGTGGTGCAAAGCAGGAAGACGGTACCGGCACGAGCCGTCTCCAGCGCGCCGCCAGGCCCGAACAACACGTCCTCGGTCTGGCTGCTGTTGACGACAAACACGAAAACCGCGGCGGCTGTGCTGGCAGCTTCAGACGGGCTTTTACACGATTTGCCGCCGGCCTGTGAAAAGCGCTGAAGAACATCCTGACGGACATCGCATCCGCTGACGACAAATCCTGCCCGCAAGAGGGACAGGGCAGCACCCCATCCCATCGAACCGAGGCCGATGACTGCAGCCTTGCCGGCGTCCTGCAAAGTTGTCTCCATAATACCAATCCGTCGATTGATCTTCCGTTACCGATACCGGTATCGATACCAAGCGCTAGAATCGCTGCAAATGTCAAGCGCTGCCAGTTCCACTTCAACTTCAACAAGCTTATGAATACTGGCGCGGCAGACGCCCTGCTATCGGGAGATCCCTTGCATACGCACAAATCCACTCTGGAAGAGGTCGCTGCGGCAGCCGGCGTCAGCAAGATGACTGCATCGCGAGCCCTACGCGGCGCGCCCGACGTCTCGATAAAAACGCGGGACAAAGTGCTGCAAGCGGCCGAGCGGCTGAATTATCTCGGCAATCGCCTGGCTCTGTCGCTGTCGTCGCAGCGAACCGACCTTGTCGCCGTCGTGGTTCCAAGCATGTCCAACATCGTCTTTCCCGAAGTCCTTGCCGGCATCTCGACCGGCCTGGAAGGGTCGGGCATGCAGGCCGTGTTCGGCATTTCCGACTACGATGTGACCAAGGAGCGCAACGTTATCAGAGACATGCTCTCCTGGCGGCCTTCTGCCATCATCGTTACGGGTCTGGACCAGCCGGATGAGACCGTGAGGATGTTGAAGAACGCGGCTATCCCCGTCATTCAAATCATGGACCTCGATGGCACGCCGATCGATTTTAACGTTGGGCTCTCGCACTGCAAGGCGGGCGAGGAGATGGCAAGGGCACTGATTGCCGCCGGCCGGAAGCGTTTCGGCTATATCGGCAGTGCACTGGACCGGGACTTGCGCGCCGGCAAACGCAAGGCCGGCTTCGAGCGCGTCTTGCATGAGAACCGTCTCGCCTTCATCGGGCAAAGGCTCGGCGACACCCTTTCCTCCGTCAGCCTCGGCAAATATCTGACGCACCAGTTGCTGAGTTCCGAGCCGAGCCTCGACTGCATCTATTACTCCAACGACGACATGGCAGCCGGAGGCGCATTCGCCAGCATGGAGGCTTCTCGCACCGACGACATTTTGATGGCAGGCTTTAACGGACTGGAACTGGCGGCCGCGCTTCCGGTGAGGATCGCCACATCCAGATCACCCCGCCATATGATCGGCGAAGTCGCAGCGCGTCTGGCACGCGGCTCCATGGCGCCGAACGCCCCATCGGTCAGCAAGATCACCGCCTTCGTCCCTGAGATTACGGGGATTGTATAGCTTGCGTCGCCGCTCGAGCCGGCAACCAGATGGCTGCGGAGAAAAAGCGACTATCATTTTAAACGAATACTGAGATTTAAATCAAAGAAATCGATCTATATCGCCTCTGGCAACTTGCTGTATCAGCATTGTCGATATAAAGCCGTCTGTGACGCAGCATGGAGCAATCATGGAACGCTCATTTTTGACGATTGATGCCGGAGTCAATGACACCGTTATCAAAGCTCTCTCTGCGCCGGGACGCCTGCAACTCCTCAAACTTTTGTGCTCAAAGGGTCCCATGAACGTCAACGACATGGCTCGAGCTCTGTCGCTGCCGCAGTCAACCGTCGCAACCGGAATTCAAATTCTGGAGGACGTGGGACTAGTCGAATCTCGCCTCGCCAAAGGGCGGAAGGGCAATCAGAAAATCTGCTCTGCAGTTTATGATGAAATCCTCATCAGCTTTGAGGACAAGTCCGTCAACAAGGCAGACGACGTCATCGAAGTTGAGATGCCGGTTGGGCTCTATACGAGTTGCGATATCCACGCCCCTTGTGGCCTTTGCTCAAGCGACAGTGTCATCGGCCTGCTCGACGTCCCTGACTATTTCCTTGATCCACAGCGTATGCAGGCCGGTCTCGTGTGGTTCGGAAGGGGCTTTGTCGAATACAAGTTCCCGAACAATGCCAAGGTTTTGAACAAGGACGTGCGCGCCATCGAGTTTTCGATGGAACTGTCTTCGGAAGTACCGGGAACCAATCCCGACTGGCCCTCCGACATCACGCTTTGGGTCAACGGAATGCCGGTCGGCACCTGGACTTCCCCGGGCGATTATGGTGACAAGCGAGGCGCCTATACGCCTGACTGGTGGAAGCTTAAAGGCTCCCAATACGGCAACCTGAAAACCTGGCGCATCTCCACACGAGGCACATTCATCGACGGCGTCTCAACCTCCAACGTCACGGTTGGAGACCTCGCTCTCGCGCAGCATTCCTCGATCCGTCTGCGCGTCGGCATTGCCGAGAATGCTAGCCATACCGGCGGCGTGAATATATTCGGCCGTGGATTTGGGAATCATGGCCGCGACATCGTTATGCGGCTCTACATTTAACGAACAATATCGGAAATCCTGATTTCAATAATGCGATATTTTTTCTGCCAAAAGACGACAATTCCGATCTAAATCATTGTGAAATAATAATTATTTCTGGCGCCCGAGCGGCGCATAGCGCACGCGCTGTTCAATTGACTCGCTTCCATCAAGCCATCAAGATAGCTGTATAAGAACGAAGAAATCGATATTTAAGGGAGGGTTCGTTGAAGGCGAATGTTATCGTTCATCGCGATTTTCGGGTCGCGAACATTGACCCCAGACTTTACAGTTCGTTCCTCGAGCACCTCGGGAGAGCCGTTTACGGCGGCATATACGAGCCGGGGCATCCAACAGCCGATGCGGACGGCTTCCGGCGAGACGTTATCGATCTCGTGCAGCAACTCGATACGCCCTATTGCCGTTACCCCGGCGGCAATTTCGTGTCCGCCTACGATTGGCAAGATGGCATCGGCCCGCGTTCGGAGCGCCCTGTCCGTCTTGACCTTGCCTGGCGCACCCGTGAAAGCAACCAGATCGGCGTCAACGAATTCGTCGACTGGTGCAAGAAGGCGAAGACCGAGCCGATGCTCGCCGTCAATCTCGGCTCACGCGGGCTCGATTCGGCCCGCAATTTCCTCGAATATTGCAACCATCCCAGCGGCACCTACTGGTCGGACCTGCGTCGCAAGCATGGTTGGGAAGCGCCCCACAATGTCAAATTGTGGTGCCTCGGCAACGAAATGGATGGCCCCTGGCAGGTCGGACACAAGTCGGCGCACGAATATGGCCGGCTCGCCGACGAAACGGCAAAGGCCATGCGCAATTTCGATAAATCGCTGGAACTGGTGGTCTGCGGTTCGTCACATTCCGATATGAAGACCTATCCGGACTGGGAAGCGCAGGTCCTCGACGAGTGCTATGACAGCGCCGACTATATTTCGCTGCATATGTATTTCGCAAACCGCGAGAAAAATACGCTCAATTACCTTGCCCGCACGACCAAACTTGATCGTTACATCACCACCATTGGCGGCGTGATCGACTATATCAAGGCGAAGAAGCGGTCGAAGAAGACGATCGGTATTTCCTTTGATGAATGGAATGTCTGGTATCATTCCAACCAGCAGGACAAGGATATCCTCGCGAAGAACGAATGGCCCGATGCCCCTCACCTTCTCGAAGACGTCTATAATTTCGAGGACGTGCTGCAGGTCGGCGGGATTCTCAATACCTTCATTCGCCGTTCAGATCGCGTGCGCATTGCCTGCATTGCCCAGCTCGTCAACGTCATCGCTCCGATCATGACCGAGAATGGCGGTCCGGCCTGGCGTCAGACAATCTACTACCCATTCTATTTCGCATCAAAATACGGCCGTGGATCGGCTCTGCAGCTCATTACCGACGCGCCGACCTATGACTGCGAAGAAGCGGACGACGTCCCCTATCTCGACGCATCAGCGGTCCTTTCCGATGACAGCCAGACGCTGACCTTCTTTGTCGTCAACCGTCATCCGCAAAACGCGCTTGACCTCGACGCCCGGCTGGATGGCTTTGCCAACGCCCGCGTGCTGGAACAGGTGGAGATGACGCATCCGGACCTGCAGGCCGTCAACACGGCGCGGCAGCCGGAGACAGTCGCCCCCGTCAAAGTCGAGAACGGGAAAATAGAGGATGGTAGATTGCGCGCAACGTTAAAGCCCCAGTCCTATAGCGTCATCCGGCTGTCGGTCTGACACCTTTCCGGCCATCACACTTGTGCTGGCCTGGAGAATATCCGCTCGCTGCGAGGAGGCAGCCGAGCCGGAGGAATGGTTCGCAGAAGCATCGGACCTGACAAGCGCAAGTCCCAATGCTGCTACGAACCCAAAACCGCGACGTCCCATGCGTCCATTGCGGCCGCGCGCTCGTCGCATTCAAAGGGAGGAGATTATGCAGCATTGGAAGAAGCTTGCATTCGGCGTCGCCTTGGCGACGCTCGGCCTGATGGCCGCGGCTAAGGCTGATGACTATAAATCCTTGCCTCGCAAGGACACCCTCATCGTCGAAAATCCGGAAGGCACGATCAAGAATCCCGGCTGGTTCAATATTTGGGTCAACGGCGGCGGCGGCGTTTCAACCGGGCTGCAACAGTTGACCATGGACACGCTCTGGTACATCGATCCGGAAAAAGGTCTCGGCGGCTCGACCTGGGACAATTCCCTTGCCGCCGACAAACCGCAATACAATGCCGACTTTACCGAGATGACGGTAAAGCTGCGCAAGGGGCTCTATTGGAGCGACGGCGTGGAATTCACCGCCGACGACCTCGTCTATACGGTCAAGACACAGATGGACCATCCCAGCATGGTCTGGGGTGCTGCCTTTTCCGTGCAGGTGGCGAGCGTTGAAGCGACCGATCCCTATACGGTCGTCTTCAAGCTGAAAAAGCCCAATTCCCGTTTCCATGCGATCTTCACCGTGCGCTGGAACGGTGCCTGGATCATGCCCAAGCACGTCTTCGAGAAGGTGGCCGATCCGCTTCGCTATGATTTCGCCAATCCGGTCTCACTCGGCGCCTATAAGCTCAAGGCGTACGATCCTCAGGGCCAATGGTATACCTGGGAGAAACGTGACGACTGGCAGCGAACATCGCTCGCGCGCTTCGGCGAGCCGGGCCCGAAATACGTGACCTATGTCGATCCCGGCCCGCCGGACAAACGCACCATCGCGCAGCTCGAGCATAATCTCGATATCATTCACGACAACACGCCCGAGGGCATGTTCACCCTCAAGGAGAAGTCAAAGTCGGTCGAGACCTGGTTCCCGGGCTTTCCTTTTGCCCATCCGGATCCGACGCTTCCGGCAGTGATCTTCAACAACCAGGATCCGGCCTTTGCCAATCCCGATGTCCGCTGGGCGCTTGCCCTTTTGATCGACATCAAGGCCGTAGACATGGCGAGCTACCGCGGCGCTGCCACGCTGTCGGCGCTCGGCGTACCGCCCACGGCGGCCACCATGAAAGACTACCAGGCGCCGATGCAGGATTGGCTGAAGAATTTCGAGATTGATACCGGCAAACGAAAGATCAAACCCTATGATCCAACAATCGGACAACAGGTTGCCGATATCCTGCGCAAGCAGCCGAAGTTCAAGGACCAGATCCCGACCGATCCGGAAGCGATCAGCACGGCATTCGGCTACGGCTGGTGGAAACCGGATCCGCAGGCAGCAGCCGAACTTCTGGAAAAGGCAGGCTTCAAGAAAACCGGCGGCAAATGGATGACCCCGGACGGCCAGCCGTTCAAGATCCGGATGACGGTTGAGGGCGACACGCGCTCCGTCTTCACCCGGGCAGGCACCCTGATCGCACAGCAATGGGCCTCTTTCGGCATCGACGCCAAAGCCGTGCCCGCCACGAAACTGTGGCAGGTTGCACTGCAGCCCGGCGATTTCCAAGTGGCGATTGCCTGGAGCGTCGAGACCTGGGGCGGCGATCCCGACCTGTCGTTCTTCCTCGACAGCTGGCACTCGCAATTCGTGGCAAAGAAAGGTGACAATCAGCCGCCACGCAACTGGCAGCGTTGGAGCAATCCGGAGCTCGACAAGATCATCGAGAGCATCCGCGGCATCAGCGCCGACGATCCGAAGGGCATCGAACTCGGCAACGATTATCTGAAGCTGGTCGCCCGTGAAATGCCGACGATCCCGCTGATGTCCTATAACGTCTTCACCTCGATGGATACGACGTATTGGACCGGTTATCCGACGATATCAGACCCCTATACCGACCCGGTTCCGAATTGGGCGAATTCCAGGCTCATGATGGTCAAATTGAAGCCGGCACAACCGAAATAATCCTCCCAACGCCGGCGCGATCATGTCGCGCCGGCCCCCTATTGACGGGCATGCGCCCCATGTCCGTCAATCCTTTCGAAAAAGGGAACCAGAGAGGAACCACTGCTCTATGACGTCCTATCTGATCTTTGTGCTGAAGCGGTTCGGTCAGTTTCTGCTCGTCGTATTTCTTGGCGTGACCATAACATTCTTCGTCACCCACCTGACCCCGATCGATCCGGTCGAAGAAAGCATAGGCGCCATCACGCAGATGGGGCAATCCGATCCAAATGCGATTGAACTGATGCGTCAGTCGCTGCGAGAGCTCTACGGAATGGAGGGTTCGATCTGGCAGCAATATCTGCATTTTTGGCTGCGGCTTGCGACCGGTGATCTCGGCCCCTCGCTCTCGGCTTTTCCCACACCTGTTTCCACCATCATTCTGCGGTCCCTGCCCTGGACCATCGGGCTGATGACGGTTTCCACCCTGATCACCTTCGTGCTCGGAAATGCGATCGGCGCGCTCGCCGGCTACTACAGGAAGGATATGCT
The DNA here is from genome assembly GCF_056398305.1 of Rhizobium sp. 01T444. Taxonomy (NCBI): domain Bacteria; kingdom Pseudomonadati; phylum Pseudomonadota; class Alphaproteobacteria; order Hyphomicrobiales; family Rhizobiaceae; genus Rhizobium; species Rhizobium sp. 01T444. The sequence continues at coordinate 14,693 of NZ_JBFTPD010000029.1, read as the reverse complement.
GCTGAAGGCCGTCAGCCTCGTCTTCATCGCCCTGCTTCCCATTCCCTATTACATTCTTGCTTTCGTCCTTCTCATCGTGTTCGGTTATCTCTGGCCGGTGCTGCCGATCAATGGCGGCTACGAGATGAACACCAATCTGGACCTCTCCTTCGCGCTCGTCCTCGATATCCTGAAACACTCGATCCTGCCGGCGCTGTCGCTGATACTAGTCGGCGCCGGCAGCTGGCTGATCGGGATGCGCGCGCTTGTTTCCAACATCATCACCGATGATTACGTCGTCTTCGCCGAGCTCGGCGGCGTTCCGAAGCGAAAAATTCTCCGCTCCTACATCGCCCGTAATGCCATGGTGCCGCAATTCACCGGGCTTGCGATGTCACTCGGCGGGATCTTCAACGGCACCGTCATCACGGAGATCGTCTTCGGCTATCCCGGTATCGGAAACCTGCTGATTTCGGCGGTGCATGCCGGCGACTACAGCCTGGTGCTCGGCCTCAGCGCATTGTCGATCGTCGGCGTCGCCGCCGCCGTGTTCATCATCGACATTCTGAGCCCGCTGATCGATCCGCGCATCAAGGTGGAATAGAGCATGTTTACGATCATCCGTGACCTCGCACGCCAGAACATGGAGTTCCTCTGTGGCCTGCTGCTCTTTGCCGTCATAGTCGGATTGGTAGTCATATCCTATTTCTCGCCCTATGGTCCCACGGACATCTATCTTCTGCCGCCTGACATGCCACCTGACGGCGACTATTGGCTCGGCACGACATCACGTGGCCAGGACGTTTTCTGGCAGTTGACGACGGCCCTTCGCAACACCTTGTTTTTCGGCGTCGGCGTCGCCTTCCTTTCGCGCATCATATCGCTCGTCGTCGGCCTCGTCGCCGGTTACGCCGGCGGCGCGGTCGACCGGGTGCTGATGGCGATCAATGACAGCGTCATGGTCATCCCGCAGTTCCCTCTGTTGATCCTGTTCTATTTCGTGCTGAAGGACAGCATGACCTGGACTGCGCTCATCGTTATTATGGCGGCGCTCGGCTGGTCTTACGATGCCCGTCTCATCCGTTCGGTCGCGATCGGTCTGAAGACCAGACCCTTCACCACCCAAAGCGTCTATTCAGGCATGAGCATGCGCAAGATCCTCGTCGAAGAGCACCTGCCCTATGTTCTGCCGATCGTCTTCGCCACCACGATGAACAACATGATCTGGTCGATCGGTATGGAGATCACCCTGTCGGTGCTGGGCTTCACCGATATCGAGACGCCGACCATGGGCATGATGATCTACTGGGCGAATGCCCATTCGGCGCTGATATCGGGAATATGGTGGTGGGTGGCCGCACCCGTTGCCGTCATCGTCGTTCTCTTCCTGGCGCTGTTTCTCCTGTCCATGTCGATGAACGAATACAACGATCCGCGCAGCCGGCTGAACCGGATGGGAGGTTAGCCATGGATGCCCTGGTCGAAGTCCAGAACCTGAAAGCCTATTACCGCGCCTTCCTTTACGGAGTCGATCGCGAGGTGCGCGCCGTCGACGACATTACTCTTACGATCGGGCGCGGCGAAATCTATGGGATCGCCGGCGAATCCAGCAGTGGCAAGACAACCTTGATCAAGACGATTGCTGGCGCCATCCGGCCACCGCTCAAGGTCGTATCGGGCAAGGTGGTATTCCATTTTGCCGGTGGCACGCAGGACATGTACGCCATGACGGTTGACGAGCGTATGGCGCTTCGCTGGCTGTACCTATCCTATATCATGCAGGCGTCGATGAATGTGCTGAACCCGGTTCGGCGCATCCATCACTCCTTCACCGATTTCGCCTTCCGTCACATGAAGGTCGGCAAGAATGAGTTCTTCACAAAAGTCGGCTCGCATCTCCAAAGATTGAAACTTGATCCGCATCTGCTCCAGGCCTATCCTCACGAACTCTCCGGTGGCATGCGCCAACGTATGACGATCGCGCTCGCAACGATCCTGACACCCGAATTCATCATTGCCGACGAGCCGACGACGGCGCTCGACGTCATCGTCCAGCGCGACGTGCTATCGATGATCCGCGAAATCCAGCGCGAGATAGGCTCCTCCTTCTTATTCGTCACGCACGATATGGGGGTACATGCGACGGTTTCTGACCGCGTCGGCATCGTCTACGCCGGTCGCCTCGTCGAGGAAGCGCCGACCCGGAAGCTCTTCGCCCTGCCGCTGCACCCTTACACGCAGCATCTGGTCGGCAGCCTGCCGCGTATCGGCGATGCGAAGGCCCGGCCCTCGCTCGAGGGACGTCCGCCGAACCTTGCCATGCCGCCGGAGGGCTGCCGGTTCCATCCGCGCTGTCCGAAGCGGATGGAGATCTGCTCGCAGAAGGTCCCGCCGATGATCACGGTCGAGCCGGATCGGCGAGTAGCTTGCTTTGCGGTTACGGGAGATCAGGCTTGAGCGCTCTTCTCACTCTCTCTCATGTCACGAAGATCTACCGTCAGGGCGGCATGCTTGGCCGGCGGCAGATTGTGGCGGTCAACGATGTCAGCTTCGAGATCGGCAGCGAGCCGGAGATTCTCTCCATCGTCGGAGAATCCGGTTCAGGAAAATCAACGATCGCAGCGATGATCCTCGGACAGACAGCGCCCACGCAAGGCATACTCCAATTTCGTCAGAAAGCGGTGGCCCTCCACGGCAAGGCCGAGCGTCGCGCCTTCATGAGGGAAGTACAGCCAGTCCTGCAGAACCCCTTCGAAGCCTTCAACCCGCTCAAGCGCGTGGATCGCTACCTTTTCGAAACGGCGCGGAGCTTCTCAGCTGGCGCGGGTAAGCCGGATCGGCAGCAGGTCGAACGATTGGCCGACGAGGCTCTCGGCCATGTGGGTCTCAGTCTTGCTGAAGTGAAGGGCCGGTTTCCGCACGAACTGTCCGGAGGCCAGCTCCAACGCACCGCAATTGCCCGTGCCCTGATCCCTCAGCCACGCTTGCTCATCGCCGACGAGCCGGTATCGATGGTCGATGCGTCACTGCGCATGGCAATCGTCAATCTCTTCGAACAACTGAAACACGAGCTTGGGCTTTCCATCGTCTACATCACCCATGATCTCGCAACCGCTTACTACATCAGCGACCGGATCATCATCATGCGCAAAGGCGAGATCGTCGAGCAGGGCGAGGCGCGCAAGGTCCTCGACAATCCTCAGCACCCCTACTCGCGAGCGCTGAAGGAGGCCGTGCTGAGCGCAGATTTCGCTGCAACGGCCTAGAGGCGGGAACCGGAATTGTCTCGTGCGCGGCTCGCTTATTTCTGCAGAACCGACTTCACGTCCTCGTCGGCGTGCTTAAGTAGAATACGGACGGTTTCCGCCGCCTTTTCAGGATCACGCTCGCGGATCGCCTCGAACACGTCGCGGTGCTCCTGCAGGCAATGCTGATGGTGGAAGTTCGAGCTGGAGACACTGAAGCTCATCTGGAAATACTGTCTGAACAGATTGGCCAACGGAGCGATGAAGACATTGTTGGACGCGACGTAGATTGCAGTGTGGAAGGCGACGTCGCCCTCGATCCATTTGTTGAAATCCGTCTTGGCTTCGGACATTACCTGAAGCGCCGCCTCGATCTCGTAGAGTTGCGCAAGTGTGGCATTTCTGGCCGCCTCCGCGGCCGCAGCGGGTTCGACGGCGCTGCGGAACGCAAAGAGCTGCTGGATAGCATTTTGCGAGTCGGAGGTTTTCTGGACCCAGCCGAAGACAACTGGATCCAGAAAATTCCATTGGCTTGTTGGCAGAACGACCGTTCCGACACCCGAGCCGGTCTTCAGAAGCCCTCGCCAGGAAAGAAACTTCACGGCCTCGCGAATAACCGTCCGGCTGACGCCGAAACGAGTGCAAAGTTCCGGCTCTGAGGGCACCAGTCCGCCGACTGGAAGGCGACCGGTGACGATGTCTGCGCCAATCTCGCCCGCAACTGCCAGATGCAGGTTCGAGCGGCTTTCGCGATGCTTGCTGAGCAAAACAGGGCTTCCCATACGTTCATGTCCTTTCGCGGATGTCAGACCCCGGCTGCGAGTGCCTGTGCGAGGATCGTCTGACATACGCGCATCGTCTTGACCGTGTCCTCGAAGCGCGAGGAGCACGTATTAATGCCTGACTTAAGGGAGTCAATAAACTCTCTGTTCTTCGCTGCAAATCCTCCGTAGACGAAATTCTGGTCGTGATTGGCGGCTTGCTGCGTCGAAAGCGTCTCCCCTTGATAATTGTTATCAAGGTAGATTTTCGCCTCAGCCTCCACCTCGACATCAGCATATCCACCCTGGACGTGCATCTGGGTTCGAAACACGCGCCGTCCGGATGCCCAATTGCACACGACATAACAGGTCGATCCGTTGTCGAAATGCAGCGTGGCGCCGAACCAGTTGATATCAGGCACGCCGATCCGACGGCACTGGCTTTCGACCTTGACCACCTCCCCACCACAGATCCATCGGGCCGTGTCGATTGCATGCGTGCCATCGTCCATCATCCGGTCGCGGGCAATCAGCATCGGCGTGACATCGCATTTGAAGAACTCGACGACCCCGTGGATGATCGGCCCTTTCTCAAGAAGGCGGGCCTTGACCTGCTGCAGGATCGGCGAATTGCGCCGTTGATGGCTGACCTGCGTCACCAGATCCTTCTGTTTGGCCAGATGGGCGAGCGCTTCGGCCTGGTGTGTCGTCAGCCCCATCGGCTTTTCAATATAGAGATTGAAGCCGTTCGTCAGACACCAGTGCCAGATCGGATACATGATCTCGGGCTGCCCGATGACATAGACGCCATCGGGTTTGAGCCTGGTCAGGATATCCTGATAATCGGAATCGAGGCGGGTTTCGAAACGTGCCGTCTCGGGGATTGCAAACTTGTCGCAGGTTTGCTTGAGCCGATCTGCCCGGCTTTCTATGACACCAACGATCTCGACATCATCGAACGAGGTCAATGAGGGATAGTGGACATTGTTGGCCATGTTGCCGGCGCCAATGATGCAGACGCGGACTTTGCGATCCTTGATCATCGTATCGATCCCCTTCTCAATGCGACCAGACGGAGGACACAAGGGAGCGCAGATATGCGACGTCAGCGGACAGATAAGGCAAGACGTCGTCGCCCATGCGCTGCGGCTGACCATTCGGATCGCTGTATTCACCCGGCAGCACAAAGGTTCCGGTAAAACCGCGGCGATGTAGCTCTTTGACAAGCCCCGACCACGAATAGGCGCCATGCCGCCCCGTCGTCCAATGCGTCTGGTAGACGGCCTCCGGCTCTTCCGGCCCATTGATCCTCTCGCGGTAGGCATTTTTGAAATTCACGAGGTTGGGGATGCGCTCCCAAAGCAGGTCGACGGACAGTTCGATCGGTTCGCCGGCAATGCCGCAATGCGCCATGTCGAGGATGGCGCAGACATGCTTGGCGTCATAACGCTCCATCAGATGGAAAAGGCCGATGGCACTACCGACGCAGTTGCCTGAATGGTTTTGGACGCCGACACGCACACCGCTTGACTCGAGCAATGGGATAAGCTCGTCGTAGCGGGCGCGATGCTCGGCGATCGTATCGGCGTAGCGTGCCTTGGACAGATCGATACCGACCATGGTGCGCACGAGCGCAATACCACTGTCGCCACAGGCCGAGATAATGTCGTCGTCGAGCGGGGCGGCGACGCTGCATATCGACAGCCCGTGGCCACGCAGACGACGCACGACCTCAGGCAATGCGGTCTTGACCGTTTGCGGCGTGACCTGATAGCCGGGCCGGATCGGCAGCTCGATCGCTTCGACGCCCAGGGAATTCATTCTTTCCGCCACCTCGTCGATGGGGTTCGTCCACGGCTTCGTGAACACCCCGAATTTGATATCGCTCATTTTCATTCTCCAATTGGAAATTGCTGGACAGGAATAAGTTGCTGCGGTCTCGCCGCGGCATCGGCGGCTCGAAGGTAGAGCGGGTGTCAGACCATCCGCATCGACATGCCCCCGTCGATGGTAAAGGTCTCGCCGGTGATGAACTCGTTTTCGATCAGTTGCAGAATAAGGGACGCGACCTGCTCGGGACGCCCCTCCCTACCAAGAGGAATGCGATTGCGCAGGTTATTCTCCTTTGCGGCCTGGCTCATCGCATCGTGAAAAGGCGTGCGGATAATGCCGGGCGCAACGCAATTGACGCGGATGTTTTCGGCCGCATGATCGCGCGCCAATGCGCGGGCAAGCTGGATGAGAGAGGCCTTGACGACCTGATAGGCGACGGTTCCGGGGCAGCCACGAAGTGCGGCTGCCGACGATAGAAAGGTGACCGAGCCTCCCCTTGCCGATAGTGGACCATGCGCGGCCCGGAACAGGTGGAAGGCGGAATGGACGTGGACAGCAAAGGCTTCCATCCACCGCTCGGGGCTCAGGTCGAGGATGGTACCCGCTGCCGGTCCGCCGGCAGAGTGGACGACCGCATCGACCCTGCCGAAGGCGTCCAGGGCAGCCGAAACGACTTTTTGGGACGTTTCGGGCGCCGACGCATCGCCGGCAGCGAAGACGCATCGGGCACCGGACGGCGCGCCGAGTGCGCAGAGCTTATCGAAGAGATCAGCTTTTTCGGCCCTGGCATTGATCACCACGTTACTGCCCTTCGTCAGCAGAGCCATTGCGGTTGCCAGGCCGATCCCGGACGTACCGCCGGTAACGACGGAGACTGTCCCTGTTAATTCTGTCACCATTCTTCTCCTTACAAACTGACGAGAGGGTCGACGCGACCTATTTCTCGGCAAAGGCGGTCAGCCCCGAAACGATGAAACGCTGGGCAAAAAGATAGCCGATGAGAACCGGAAGCACGGTGATCAACGTGGCTGCGAAGAGAGAGGTATAGGCGGTCGCCGAGTCTGGGCCGAAGAAGGTGAACAGGCCGACACTGGCAACCGCCACGTCCTTGCCTCCGGCAATGACCAGAGGCACCAGGAACTCCGACCAGGCCGACACGAAGACCAGGAAGCCTGCGACTGAAAGGCCGGGCAGGCTGAGCGGCATGATGACGCTCCAGAAGGTCCGCCACTTGGAGCAGCCGTCAATCGCAGCCGCCTCATCGAGCGAGCGGGGTACCGTATCGAAGAACCCCTTGAGCACCCATATCGTGATCGGGATGTGGGTCGCGGTATAGATCATTACCAGGGCGGTCAGCGTATTGAGCAGACCCAACTGGTTCATGATCATGTAGTAGGGAACGATGTTGACCGTGCTCGGTATCAGCTGGAGGCCGAGCAGGACCAGGAGCAGGACGTCCTTGTGGCGAAAATCCCAGCGCGAGAGCGCGTATCCAGCCAGCCCGCCGAAGAACAGCGTGAATATGACCGTCAAGACGGCCACGATGACGGTGTTCCAGATATAGTGGCCGAAATCCAGACGCGTGAAGAGATTGATGAAGTTGGCGAAGGTTGGCGATCTCGGCCAGATGGTCGGCGGATAGGTGAAGAGCTCGTTGGGATTCTTGAATCCGCCGAGCAGGGCCCAGCTCAAGGGAAGCAGAACTGCCCCGGCAAGCAACGGATAGAAAATATAGGCAGCCGGATTGGGCTCCATTGGCCGGCGCAGGCGCCGACGGGATATGGGTCGAGCCTCAGCCATCCTCATTCCTCCGCTTCGGTTGAAGGACGGCGAGATAGAGCATGATCAGCAGAATATTGACGATCAGCATGACCGTACCGATGCTTGCGCCATAGCTGACGTCGAGCTGAAAGAAAGACTGCTTGTAGAGGGCGATGGAGATGAGCTCGGTCGCGTTCCCCGGCCCTCCACCCGTCAGTGCGAGCGGGATGTCGAGGCTGTTGAGTGCACCGCCGGTTCCCATGATGATGCTGATCATGATGATGGGTCGCAGGAGCGGGACGGTGATGTAGCGGAACCGCTGCCAGGCGGTTGCTCCGTCGATCGCGGCCGCCTCATAGACGTCGCGCGGCAGGGTCTGCAAGCCGCCGAGCAGAATGATGACGGTGAAGGGGATGCCGCGCCATGTGCATACGCCGATCAGGATGATCATCGCCAGCAACGGGTCGGAGAACCAGGACATCTGACCAATGCCGAAGAGCGACAAGAGATAGTTGGCGATGCCGAGGCGGCTACCGCCGAATATCTGCGCGAAGACGAGACCGACGACGACCGAAGGAAGGACCCACGGAAGGATGACGATCGACCGCATCAGCTGATGGCCCGGCAGGCGCTGTTCAAGCAGCACGGCGGCAGCCAAGCCCAGACAGGCCTGAAGGATCACGCAAGCTGCCACGAAGGACAGTGTGTTGCGCGTAATCAGGCCGAGATCGGCGGCCGTGAAGAACCGGATGTAGTTTTCGAAACCGACGAAAGAGGATCCGACATAGCCGAGATTGAGATTGGTCAGGCTGATGTAGATACCGTAGACCGCCGGAAATAGCGTCAGGCCGAGGACGATCGCGACCCCCGGAAGGACGAAAAAGAAGTAGCCATTGACGGCAAAGCGTCTCTTTCTCGACTTCGTGACGGTTTTTGCAGGATGTTGTGCGAGCGTGTTGTAACTCATTGTTTCCTCCCAAGGCGGGAGCAGGTGCTCCCGCCGATTGAGCCCAGTTCAGCGCGACTTCTGACGGTCATATTCGCGCATGACGGCTTCTTTCGCCGCCGCTACTGCGTCGGCTGGGGTCAGCTGGCCACCGATGACGGCCGCAAGCTGGGAGGAAATAGCCGATGAGACTGCCGTATAGATCGGCACGGCCGGCCGGGTCTGCATCTCACCGTCGTAGATCGCCTTGTAGCTCTTCATGAGCGCGTTCTGCGAAAAGAACGTACTCGTGTTCCAGATGGATTTTCGCACCGGCAGCTGGCCGAGCGTTTCATTGACGGCTGTCATGTTCTCTGGCGATGTCATGAACTGCACAAACTTCCACGCAGCCGCCTTCTTGTCCTCGTCCTTGGCTGCGATGGCATAGGCATATCCACCAAGCACGGTCACAGGCTGCTTGCCGTCGGGCATCGGATAGGGGGCCACAGCCAGGTCATTCTGGAGATCGGGCAGTTCGCTCCACATCTGCTTTATGCCCGAGGAGCTTGCACCGATCGAAAAAGCCTCGCCGCCATAAAAGAACGGCCTCAACGCGGTTTCGTCCATGGTCGTGACATTGGGCGATATTGCCCCCGCAGCCGCCATATCGTGATACATCTGGTAGACCTTGGCCAGGGATTCACCGTTCTTTCCGTCGAAGAAGACAGGCGCGCCCTGGTCGTCCACCAGCTTGCCGCCGAGACCCCAGAAAATGCTGAGCATATGCAGGGTGGCCGGCTCATCGTTAGCCTTTGCAGGCACGAGTTCGGCAGTGATGCCCTTTTCCTTCAAGGTCTTGGACGCGGTCATGAAATCGTCGAAGCTCTTGGGAAATTCCTTGAGCCCGACCGAGGCCATGACGCTCGGACGATAGAGAAGGCCGCGCATGCCGGTCTGGAACATGATGGCATAGGGCTTTCCGTCAACGGTCTCGGCTGCCAGGACGGCGGGATGGAAATCCGTCTGGTCGTCGTTCGGCCAAAGACCGTCGAGTGACTGCAGGACATCGGACTGAACAAGCCGAGCAATCCACTGACCATCCACGATGACGGCATCGGGCAGCGTATTCGAGGCAGCGGCCGTCAGCAGTTTTTGCAGGCCGGCCGGGCCTGTATCGAAGACTTCGTAATCGATCTTGATATCAGGATTGGCGGCTTGGAACTTCTCGTAGAGCTGCTTGTGAATGTCGGCCCCCGGTACGAAACCGGATGAGGGCGAATAGGTAGCAGGCACCAGCACCTTCAGTTCGACTGCATGAGCGGCACCGGCCGCCGACAGCATCAACGCAGCAATAAAGCCCATCTTTCGAAGCATGATTTCCTCCTCTTTTCCTCCAATGAGGGTCTGAGCAAGCCCACTCCCTCGTCTCTCCCTCCCAATGACAACAACACATAAGCGATCCTGTCAATAACATAATATGTTTGACTTCAAACATTCTACGTATGATGTTTGAATAGCCATAAGCAGGGAGGAAACGGAACATGGCTATCAAGAAAGGCTGCGCTCATTGCGAAGCGAAAGGTGAGGATCGGCTGTGGCAGGGTCCCACGTTCAGAGTGGTGCTGGTCCATGAGACGGGCTTCGAAGGATGGTGCCGCGTCATCTGGAACGAGCATGTTTCGGAACTCACCGATCTCTCAGAAGGCGATCGACGCGAGGTTTTGGAGGCCGTCGTGGCGCTCGAGGAGGCGCTCAGGGCTGAACTGTCGCCCGTCAAGATCAACATCGCCTCGCTCGGGACGGCAGCACCGCATCTGCACTTTCATGTCATACCGCGCTTTGAGGGCGATCCGACCTTTCCCGACCCGGTCTGGTTGCCGCCTTCAAGGGCGAGTGCGCGTTCCCTGCCTGACGGGTTTCATGGCCGCATGCAGCGCCGCCTCGCCGAACGGCTCGGTCCGGCGACGACCAGCCCGCAAAATGCCGTCGGGGAGACGCGATAATGGGGCATGTCATCGTACGCGAAGCACGCAAGACTTTCGGCGCGTTCGAGGCGTTGAGAGACATATCGCTCAAGGTCGATGATGGCGAATTCGTCGTGCTCGTCGGCCCCTCGGGATGCGGAAAATCGACGCTTCTAAGAACAATTGCCGGCCTTGAAAACATCACCTCGGGCGATATCGAAATTGCCGGACGGATCGTCAGCGACCTGCCGCCCAAGGATCGCAACATCGCAATGGTGTTCCAGAACTACGCACTTTATCCGCACATGACGGTAGCGCAAAACATGGGATTTTCTCTCAAACTGCGTGGAGAGACGAGTGGCGAGGTCCGAGCGAAAGTCGAGAGGGCGGCGGCGATCCTGGGCCTTCAGCCCCTCCTGGAGCGCTATCCCCGACAATTGTCGGGCGGGCAGCGCCAGCGTGTTGCCATGGGCCGCGCCATCGTCCGCAACCCTGCAGTTTTCCTGTTCGACGAACCGCTTTCCAATCTCGATGCGAAGCTGCGCGTGCAGATGCGTACCGAAATCAAGGAATTGCATCAACGCCTGCGCACGACAACGGTCTATGTAACGCACGATCAGATGGAGGCGATGACGATGGCAGACAGGATTGTCGTCATGCGCGGCGGCGTCATCGAACAGATCGGCACGCCTCTCGAACTCTATGATCGTCCCTGCAACACCTTCGTCGCTGGTTTCATCGGTTCGCCATCCATGAACTTTCTTGAGGGACTTATGACCGACGAGGGGTTTCGTACAGCCGATGGCGTTCTTCTACCGGTCAACTCGACGAATGGACGAGCAGCAGTCTTGGGTGTTCGCCCCGAAGCGATCGGTCTTGATCCATCGGGGCTGGAAGTGGACGTCGTTCTGGTTGAGCCGACCGGCTCCGAAACGCAAGTCGTCGTCAGGCTGGGTGGCCAGAACTTGATCGCACTCATTCGCGAACGGGTGAGATTCGCGCCCGGCGTCAAGATCAGGATCTCCATCGATACCTCGGCAGTTCACCTGTTCGACGCGCAAGGCCACCGCCTCGCAAACGACGCATGAGCCGAGCGCACTGGAAGGCAGCGGTCCGCCCGCGGCTTTCACCCGTCAATTTTGAGGAAGCAGGTGATGATTGAAGGGAGATTTTGCGCATCGGGCTTAAAGGGCCCTGTCGCCGTCCGCGTTCACGCGACGAGGATGCTGAAATCACCATTCCTGTTTTTGTCGCTACCAGTTGGTGAAGCTGCCGTCGCGACGGCGCAGATGCGGGGGCTCGAAATATTGAAAGTCGAGCTTGTTCAGCGCATCTTCGTTCACCTCGATCCCCAATCCCGGAACCTCCGGGACGTCGTAGTGACTGCCGTTCAACTCTGCCTGCTGCGGAAAGAGCTCGCGGGAATCGAAGCCGAGCTGCTCGACGGGAGAAGCACGGCATTCCAGCCAGGAAAAATTCGGCACCGCCGCAGCAAGATGCACTGTCGCCGCCGTGCAGACGGGACCAAGCGGATTGTGCGGCATCAGATCGACATAGTGGGCTTCGCTCCAGCCGGCGACCTTCATGGCCTCTGTGAACCCGCCGACATTGCAAATGTCCAGTCGATTGAACTGATGGATATCGCGCTCGATATAGGGCAGGAACTGCCACTTGGAAGAAAACTCCTCGCCGATCGCAAACGGCACATCCGTCATCTTTCGAAGCGCTTCATAGGCTTCCGGCGTCTCGTCCCGGATCGGCTCCTCGATATAATCGAGCGTTCCGGACGGCATTTTCTGGCAGAAGGACGCCGCCTCGGCGACGCTCAGCCGATGATGGTAGTCGATGCCGAGCACAGCCTCGGCGCCCAATTCTTCCCGGACCTTGACCATCCACGGCGCCGTGCGTGCAATCGACTCTCTCGGCTCGAAGACGTCGAGGGAATGCTGTCCCCACGGCACGAAACGGATGGAGTTCCAGCCCGCGTCCATCAGGATCCTGGCCTGCTCCATCATCTCCGGACCGGGATCGGCCGGCGCGGTGGCAAAGGCCGGAACACGGTCACGGTGTTTGCCGCCGAGAAGCTCGTGGACAGGCACGCCAAGCGCCTTGGCGCGGATGTCGTGGAAGGCAATATCGAGTGCACCAATCGCCGCTGTCAGGACACGCCCGCCCTCGAAATATTGGCTGCGGTACATTTCCTGCCATAGTGCACCCGCCCTGCGGGCGTCGCGCCCAACGAGAAATTCCTGATAATGCCGGATCGCTCCAATGACGGCATGTTCCCGACCCGTCAGGCCGGATTCTCCCCAGCCATGAATCCCATCTGCGGTCGTGACTTTGACGAGCAACTGGTTACGATGCCCCACCCTTGGCGTGAAGCACTCAATTCGTTCGATTTTCATCTTGCATCATCCGTCAGATTGATCAGACCGTTTCAAGCAGTTTAAGATCCGCTCGCTATCGAATGCAATTTAAGCTTGACGGGAACGCACTCAGCAATCCACCCGCAGGAGAGTTTGTCGGCCAAGTCAGGCAGCGGTGACGAGATGAACCAGCTGACCGCCTCGCCCGTTTTCGCGAGGCGGCTGACTTTTGCTGATCTCAGAGCTCAAGGCTACTCGAGCGAGAAAGCGTCCTGTATCTGTTGGGCCGCATCAGCGGGGCTCACGGCCCCGGAGACGATTTCGACCGACATGTCATTGACCACCGCACCCACGTTCGGCCCGAGATCCTGATCAAGAAAGTTCTGATGCCAGGTTTCGGCCGCCACGGCGTCGGCCGCCGCCTTTACCGTCGGTTCGTCGATGGCATCGGCCGCACCCTTTGCCGAAGGCAGAACACGGGTTTCCTTTGCCAGGATGCGCTGCGGTCCGATGGAACTCAGATATTGCAGGAACTGTTCCGTTTCGGGCGGAGCGTTTTTGGTGATCGCCCAGCCGTTGATGCCGCCAAGATTGTCGGTTGCAAGACCGGGTGCACCGTCGACGGCAGGAAATGCAAAGCGCCCAATGTTCGACAGGGGTTGTCCTTTTCCGTCGGCCGCGTTGACGGCCTGCGTTCCCGGCGTGTTTTCAAATCCGAGGATGATTGCGGCTTTGCCATTGCCGAAGGCACCGAGGGCATCGTTCCACGTTGCGCCGAGGTAACCGTTCTGGAAAGGTTCGATCTTGCCCAACGCGGCGAGCTGTTTGCCGGCCTCCACAAATGCGGGCGCGACAAAGCCGTCTCCGTTGCCGGATTTTGCCTGATTGAACCCATCCTTGCCGGCTTCGCGGATGGCGAGATAACCCCAATAGAAATGCAGCGGCCACTTGTCGCCGCCGCCACCCGCGATCGGTGTGATGCCGGCAGCTTTGAGTGATTTCACGGCGTCGAGAAATTTCTCCCAGCTCGTTATCGAGCTGGCATCAGCGCCCGCCTTGGCGAAGAGATCTTTGTTGTAATAGAAAGAGACCAGACTGACCTTGAAGGGGGCTGCCCAGACCTTGTTGCCGCTCGAAAGGCCGTCAATTGCAGCGGCGTTCAGCGATGCCCTCCAGGCCGCGCCATTCGCGTCCAGGGCCGGCGTCACGTCGCGAAGCATCCCAGTCTCAGACTGCGCTCTTAATACGCCGCCACCCCAGCTGTAAAACATGCTCGGGGCGTCAGACGACTGCAACAGGGTCGGCAGCTTGGCCTTGAAGGCCTGGTTCTCGAGGAACTGCATCTGGATCTTGACACCCGGATGATCCTTTTCGAACGCATCGGCAATTCCCCGCCAGACCGCCACAACCTTCGGCTGGGCCTCTGGATGAAGCCATTTGATCACGGTCTCGGCCGCCGCCGCAGACGGCAACAGCGAAATTGCAGCGCCGGCGATAGCTGTCGAAAGGCCGATCATCGTGGATATTCTCAAACCCATGCTTCTTCCCCCGTTTGAATGTCTGATCCCGTTGACATATCGATTGATCACCGCATCATTGCCTGCGACGCGCGAAGCCTCCTCAAGCTTGATCGGGCTTATAGATGGGATCTAAAGACTTTGCAAGAAGGACAACATCATGCTGCCGAAGGGGGTGATCGCCGATACGGTCGAGAGGTTCGGCAGGTCAATCGTCGAAGGTGACTGGCAGCCGGGGGAACATTTGCCGCCGGAACCGGAACTCGCCGCCCGCTTCGGCGTCGGGAGGAACGCCCTGCGAGAGGCAGTCAAAGTCCTCGCGGGCAAGGGCCTGATCAGGAC
>NZ_JBFTPD010000028.1:0-94893 GCF_056398305.1 Rhizobium sp. 01T444 | reverse complement strand
CATCCGAGGTGGGCGAAAGCGGGTGCGCGACGCGCTCTACATGGCGGCTTTCGTTGCACATAGGTTGAATACACCATTCGCCAGAACGGCTCAGACCATGGCTGCCAAGGGCAAGCCCTTCAAAGTCATGATCATCGCCATCGCGCGAAAAATCCTCGCCACCGCAAACGCTCTGATAAGGGACAAAACGATGTTCAATCCAACCTGACAAACACAGTTGCCAGTCACCGCGCGTCTGCGCGGTGACTGATTCCCTACTTGCCGTAGGCGAAAAAGTCTTTCCTGCCCAAAGACTTGGGCAGGCTGGATCCGTGTGACGGGCACAGGGATGAGGGGAGGTTGGGGCGGTCTCAGTGCCCCAAGCAAGCCCTGCGCATTGGCGGTGACTCTGCGCCGGGAAAGTGTTGCGGCAGACGTCCGCAAGTTCATCGTCTCTCGACTTCCATATTCCCCAGGCGAAACATCTGCGTGAAGAATGCCTTGTCGGGCAGGCGGCGCAGCAGGGCGGCAATCGCTGCGCATGCCGCTACGGCGAAGATGAGCCGGCCGGTCAGAACGCCATGCAGATCCGCGCCGAGCGAGATCACCACGATCGTGTCCTCTATCACGCTATGCGCAAAGCCCATGAACACGCATGACAGAAAGATCTGGCGCGGCGATATCGCTCCCGATTGCGCCTCGCGGATCAGCAGGCCGGCGCCGTAGGAAATGCCCAGAAACAGGCCGATAGCCGTGAGATGTTCGGCCTCTCCCCTGATACCGGCGAGGCGCAGCACAGGCGAAAGCGCCTTCATCATCAGGCCCAGCAGCCCGGTCACCTTGAGGATTTCAAGGCCCCAGGACAGGACGACGAGGATGACCAGCATCCAGACCATGGTCTCGGCAAGCCCCCTGATATAGTCGGCCCAGTCGGGCGTTGCGCTCATCGGCAGCCAGACAGGATTGGCCGGGCCAGACAGCCAGCCTGTCGCCGTCAGAACATGGTGCAGCAGGAAGGCATAGAGCAGGCCGCCCGCGATGCGCAGCGTGGTCGTCGCGATCATTCCTGGCCCCGCCTTCTGGATGATCTTCTGCTCGATCGGCAGACCATGCGCGAACAAAATGAGGGCCGAGAATACCGTGATGTCGGCGATGCTGAGCGAGGATGCGGGAACGAGGGTGAAAACGAGCGGAACGGCACCCCAGATCCCCACCAGCATGCCCGTCAGCCAGGCCACGCCCAGCTCYGGAGGCAGCYCGATCAGGTTCATGACGGGCGCAAAGACGGGGGCGACCGCCTTGACCGCTCCCATCCTTGACAAGAGCTCGGCCGCAACCGCGATCGGAACCGTGATGCGGACAAGCACCCAGTAAATTGCGAGTGTTTCCTGGGTGTTGCGGCGGATGAGCGATAAGAACGACATTTGAGACCCCCTTGATGGTGCCTCAATCTGTTAGCCCCGTTCGCTTCGAATTTGTGGTCAAATATTGCAGGTCTATGCAATTTTATTGCAAAGGCGCGTTTGGCCGGTATGCTCGCTGGCATGGATCGTATCGACCGAAAACTTCTGAACCTGATGCAGCGCGACGCATCGCGCACGAATATCGATATGGCCGAGGAGGTGGGCCTGTCTCCTTCCAGCTGCCTGCGCCGCGTGCAGCGGCTCCACAAATCGGGTGTGATCGACCGTATCGTGGCAATCCTCAATCCCGCCAAGGCCGGACGTGGGATCAAGGCGCTGGTGACGGTGGAAATGAAGTTGCATGGCGAGGCGCATATGCGCCGCTTTCTGGATATCGCGGTCGCTGAAGAGGCCGTTTCGCAAGCCTATTCCGTCACCGGCGAAACCGATGTCGTCCTGATGCTGCGCCTGCGCGATATGGAAGAATTCGATGCGCTGTGCGACAGGCTTTTCCGCGACGAAAACAATGTCGCCCGCTTTTTCACCATGATCGTTATCCGCACGGCGAAAGAGGAGACCGCCATCCGGCTTTGATCGGCTCGCCGTGGCGGCCCGCTGCCGCTCTCAAAAGGATGTCACGGCCCTGAACCCGAAAATCGCTGCATTCTGTATCCGCGAATTCGGCTTGTCGGGATCGGCTGCATTGCCGCCGGGTCGGATGACATATTGAAAGAATGGCTGGGCCGTAAACCATGGCGTGACGGCCGCCTGATAGGTGGCTTCGATCACGGCTTCGGAGCTCGGAACCGGCTGCGACGTCCCAGTGAAGGCATTTTCGGCCTTTACCAGATCCGACATGCCCGAACTCATGCTCGCATAGGCAAAGCTCACGCCGGCGGTATCATTGTCGCGCCCCGGCAGAAGCCCCTTATAGGCAAGGCCCAGATCAAAATACCAGTTCATGCTGTTGCGCTCCTGCTGCGGCGCAACCGCGATACGGACAAATCCATTGAGGCCATTGTCCGTACTCCCGGGCTCCTGCCAGAGCGTCTGATCGACAACGGCATAGACCGCAAAATTGCCCGAGAGCCGGCGCGGACTGCCGCTCGACAGGGGATCGGCGAGCGAAACGCCGTTCGATGCGGTGGACAAACTGTCGAACTGCTCCGAATTATACCAGGCGCCGAGCTTGTAGGTGCCCGGCAAGCCGGGCTCGCCCTTTCCAGGCGTATAGGCATAAGCCGCCTCGGCAATCGCAAGCACGCCATCGCCAACCGGAAACCCCAGTCCATTGGCATTGCCATCGGGGTCCGAACCGGTCGGGCTGCCATTGAAGACGGCAGCCTGCAGCGTCCAGGCATCGTCAGGCTTGATGATGA
The DNA here is from genome assembly GCF_056398305.1 of Rhizobium sp. 01T444. NCBI lineage: Bacteria > Pseudomonadati > Pseudomonadota > Alphaproteobacteria > Hyphomicrobiales > Rhizobiaceae > Rhizobium > Rhizobium sp. 01T444. Next base: position 92,132 of record NZ_JBFTPD010000028.1, on the reverse strand, counting down.
TCTGAGCGCCCGGAACGGCGAAGGGATAGGCCGGTCCTCCTCCGGGCAGATCCGCGGCAAAAATGCCGGGCCATCCGAATGTCGAGTTGACGAAAAGGCTGGCCGTATTGCTGATCGCGAAATTCTGATCCGCCAGGATTTGCCCGAGCTTCACCGTCACCGTGTTGTTCATGAGGCTCTGCGAGAGATAGAATTCGCCCAGCCTGAAGCCGGGATCGGCCTCCACCGAGGTTACGGTCAGAAGATTGCCGACATCCTTGCCGGACAGGCCCTGGCCCTGGATCGCATAACCGGAAATATGAATAGCGCCGCCGGTCCAGCCTGCCAACCGGCCCATGTCGAAATCGCCCTGCAATTGGAAAAGACCGTCATAGGCCGTTCCTCTTTTCACGCCGCCCGATACGTTGCCGAGCACATCGCTGGTCTGCGACATCGTGAAAGTGACGCCCTGGTCCCGCAGCCAATTGCGGTAGCCGTGCCAATCGCCTGTCAGTGTCGTATCGGCATAGGATGGCGGTGCCGTATCGTCTGCCCGTGCCCCCGCGCCGTAAACAGCAAACGCAAACACAAGGGCGGCGCCGGGCAGTTTTTTCATTCTCTTCCCTTTTTCGGAGGCTCTGATTTGGGAGGATGCAAAGGGGCTCACCTGTAGCGCCTTTGGCGCGAATCTGAGCTCGCTATCATTGGAACGAATTGCGCAGCCGGGCAAGATTTGCGCTCTCATGCAGCACATGCCATCAACCGCGCGCTCATTTACGAGCCAGATTGCCACTTGATACTGCCGGAACGTTTCGCTCTCCGAGGTCCCAATATAGCCCGGCCATCAACGCGAGTCCTTCACGCGCGATATTCATGGGCAGGTGCTCGTTCGGCGCATGCTGAGAGCACCCCGGATATGAGTGCGGTATCCACACGGTCGGAAGCTGCAGAGTTTCAGAGAAGGCATCATTCGGCAGCGAGCCGCCGAGGTTCGGCAGTATTGCCGGCTTTTTCCCTGTTGTACGGCCGATCGAGTCCACTACCCAGTTGACCCAAGGATGCTCAGGATCGAGCCTTGTGGCACGAAAGACCTCATCGCTTGCCTGCGCTATTTGAACCTGGGAAAAACCGTGATGATCCAGGTAACGGCGCAGAGCCGGCAAGACATTTTCCACGTCAATACCGACGACGAACCGTAACTGACAGCGGGCCCAGGCTCTCGCAGGGATAGCCCCAACAGGCGTTCTCGGGTTTCCGGCCTCGAAGGCGAGTACAGCAAATGAACACCAGGCGAACAGCTTTTCCGCTGCCGTCAGCCCAGGCTCGCCCCAGTTCGGATCAATCTGCGGGCCTTCGGCATCGCTCTCGACCTCACAATCCGCAAGCACTCGACGAACATTGTCCGGGATACTCACCGGAAGCCATTCCGGAACAAGAATCTTGCCAGAGGGCTCAGTGATGCTGGCGATCGCGTGGGCAAGCTGGATTGCGGGATCGGAGAGAAGACCGCCCCAGTTACCGGAATGATGGCCGCCCTTGCGCGCATCGATCCAGATGTCAAAGCTGATCGCGCCGCGAGATCCCAGAAAGACGGTCGGCCGCGCGGCGGAAAGTCGGGGACCATCCGAGGCGATCAGCACGTCGGCGCGGAATAATTCCTTATGGGCGTCAACCAGTGCATGCAGGCCTGGGGAAATTCTTTCCTCCCCCATCTCAATCAGATACTTGGCATTGAATCCGAGTTTCCCGCGCGTCTCCAATACGGCCCGGAGCGCGCCGATGTTGACGGTATGCTGACCTTTATTGTCGGCGACACCGCGACCGTACCACCTGCCGTCCCGCTCGATGAGTTGCCAGGGAGAGAGACCGTCGGCCCATTCGTTATCGAGCCCCCGTATGACGTCACCGTGGCCATAACCCAGCACCGTCGGCCGAAGGGCGTCCTCGTGGCGCTCGACATAAAGGAAAGGCCAGCCGTTTTGGGAAAGCTTGCGACATTGAAAGCCAAGGGCCTCAAAGGCGGGTGTCATCTCACTATCGAGATACTGATCGAGAACCGGTGCACGATCAGGGTTCTGGCTCTCGGTCGGCATCGCGACACGTCGCGCCAGATCCTTCCGAAAATCGCCGGAAGCGAAGTAAGACTCTGCTCTGGCAATAGCGGCGTCTCGGCTCATACCTGCAACCTAACACGAGAGGGAATTGGCCGGAATGGTCAAAGCGGCATGCAACAACGATCGCGTTGGGCCGTGAGCGGGTCTGGTGACATTTGCTGCATGATGCCGAGGTTTCGTCGCACACCGCGGTTGTTCGCGGGGTGCGACAATGGTTCGTCATGATGGATGTGATCTTGCCGGTGCCGCATCCGGCAGCATGGCGTCACGGCTTGGCGAGATGCCAAACGCCTTCGGCCCCATCACCGTGGATATCTCCGGGCATGGCATCGAAGTGATAGGTGTATAGCGGCGAGCCGTTGTAGGCCCACTGGGTTACCCCGGTCGGTCGCGTGACGACGCTCCAGGGACCGGATGCCTTGGCGCCGGCTGGTGCCACGAAGGGGGGCCAGGCGAGGGCACAGAGCAGAGTGCAGGATGACTTGCCGGGCTGGTCCTTGTCGAAGGTGTAGAGCGATTGGCCGTCAGCGTCCGCAAACAGCTTTTGCTGTCCGCTCGTAACGACCGTGGCAGGCGACGCGGTCTTTGCCTCTGCCGCCGAGAGTGAGATCAGGGCGAGGCCAAGCGAGATTACCAGACTTTTCGTGGTACCAGACATTTTGGGGTCCTTTCTGCCGCAACCCTGTGCCACAGGAGGGGTTCCTGCCGGCCACAGGCGGCGTTTGGTTCAGGTGTTGGTGGGATCAGTTTGCGGGTAGCTAACCCTTGGCAGCGGGTGCCGGCGGCACCGGCAGAATGATTTCTGAAGCAACCTTCCAGTCCTTTCCGATATGAAGCCAGTCGATGATCATCAGGAACGGTTTGGGCGTCCCGTCCTGGCCGGCATAGGAGACGGTGATGTTCATCGGCGCGTAGGATTCCGCCACGTCAGGCGTCAAGCCGACGATCTTGAGCTTGGTGTAATCTGGCTCAAGCACGACCGGGCCGGATGTGCCGATGTCGTGCAGCTTCCGGTCGATCGCTTCGTTGCCCCAGAAACCTGCCCAGTTTCCCTCGGCGGGAACGGCGCTCTTGGCAACGAGGAGGGCTGAGGGGGATTGCCAGAACATCCCGTGAAGCCCCTCGAAGTCGTGCCGGTTGGCGAGCTCCATCAGCCTGGCGAACTCTGATTTGATCCTGTTCGTGGTCTGAGCGTTCAGTGGTTTCTCGTTGGCGGAAGCAGCAAGCGAGGGCGCGGCGGAAACGGCTAGGGCGAAGGCCGCGGCCCATAATGTCTTATGCATGTCATTGTTGCCTTTTGCGGATTTGACGGCGGGGTCGTTAGGACGGACATTATCTTATGGGCTTGCTCGAACTGGTATTCACTGCGCGTCCGGCGAGCGAGGCGGACGCGTGACGCGCACGGGCGGATCGTCGGCATAAGCGAGCGGCCTCATCGCCTGGCAGGGCGTGCTCCGTTCCATGACCATCTCTCCGTGTCCAAGAGTGACTGTTTTCAGCCCCGTCAGGATCACCGGGTTAGCCGGGATTTGTAACTATACGAAGGTAGAGAACGCGGTAGATGAAGGGGTGAGTACAAAGTTCCGTGAGCCTGATGTGACCGTGCCGGCCTGCCGTCGTGACGAACCACTGCTATCACCGACGGCTCGGCCGCGACGTGCGCGATCTGGGATCAGCCACCCCTTGCAAAATCAAGCGGCTGAACACAGTTGATGGGTTCCAGCGCCGGTACTTTCCCGGCGCGCGATATCGTCTGATGGGAGAAGAATGCAGCGTATCAAGACCTGGCTGAACCAGTATGAGCCGATGACGCTCATCACCTTCGCCTGCATTGCCGGCGGCCTCTTCCTCCTGCAGCGGCTGACGAGCGAGGTGCTGGAAGGCGAAACACTTGGCTTCGACCAGACGATCCTGCTCTGGCTGCGCCAGCCCGGCGATCTCGGCCGGCCGATCGGCCCGCAATGGCTCGTTCATGCGATGGGCGACATTACCAGCCTCGGCGGTGTCACCGTTCTGACGCTGCTGACATTGCTTGCGACCGCCTATCTGTTGCTCGACCGCAAGACTGCTATCGCCGTCTTCCTGTTCCTCTCGGTTCTCTCAGGCTGGCTGGCGAGCACGGGTCTCAAGATCATCATTGCCCGTGCAAGGCCTGACGTTGTTCCGCATCTCGTCGATGTCAACGATCTGAGCTTCCCGAGCGGCCATGCGATGGTCTCTGCCGTCACCTACCTCACGCTCGGGGCGCTTCTCGCCCGCACGCAGCGCTTCCGCGCCACACGCATCTTCGTCATGGGGGCGGGCATCTTCCTCGCCGTCATCATCGGCCTCAGCCGCATCTATCTCGGCGTGCATTACCCGACGGATGTGCTGGCCGGCTGGGTCGCCGGCTCGCTCTGGGCGCTGCTGTGCTGGCTGGTGTCGAAGCGTTTCGTTGTGCGGGCGGATGGAGAGGGGCAGGGCGGGGGGGCGTGAGGGTTCTTATGGAGGCCTGGTAGGCTGCTTTTGAACGAGGCGCCACCCCAACCTCCCTTGCGTGTGGTCCGAAGGTATCTATTGTCGACGAATGCCGGGCGGTTGGGAGTATCTAATGTCGGCAGTGCCATTCTCAAAGATTTCGACGCCGCTCAACGCGCTGTTCGCTACAATCGGTCTCTTGGTCGTTGCCGCACTGACGACGCAGGGCCTTACTGGTCAGGAGAGGCTTGTCTTTGAGCTGCTACTCGCGGCAATTTGGCTTGCTTATGTCCTCCAATTGAGCGGCACATTGCTTTCACGGCGACACCGCTTGTCGGGCGGGATGCCGGCCCTCGTGATCGATTTGCTCGCGGTTCTGGTTCCGGCTGCTGCATTCCTGTTCGTTGGGTCCCGTGATCGAAACCTCTATTGCGCCATTTGGCTTCTCAAGCCGTTGCGCGACTCGACCTTTTTCAGGCTGCTGGCAAAGGTGGTCGCGAATGAATCGCGCAATCTGCTTGGCGTGACATCGGTGTTCGGCATCGTTCTTTTTGGTGCTGCGTTGGCCGGTTATATCATCGAGCGAGACGTCCAGCCCGAAACGTTCGGCAGCATTCCGCAGGCGATGTGGTGGGCGGTCGTGACGCTGTCGACGACCGGCTACGGTGACGAGATCCCGCAGAGCCTTGCAGGTCGAGTTCTGGCCGGATTGGTGATGATGAGCGGGATCGGTATTTTTGCACTTTGGGCCGGCATCCTCGCCACCGGCTTCTACGAAGAGGTTCGCCGCCAAGACTTCGTTCGCAACTGGCAATTGATCGCTGCCGTACCCCTGTTCCAGAAGCTTGGTTCCGCTGCACTGATCGAGATCGTTCGGGCGTTGCGGCCGCGCATTGTCCCCGCAGGTGCCGTGATCTGCCGCAAGGGCGATGTTGGCGATCAGATGTTCTTCATTGTCGAGGGGCGGGTCACCGTGGCGACACCCGACCATCCAGTGGAACTCGGTGCCGGAAACTTCTTTGGCGAGATGGCGCTGATCAGCGGCGAACCGCGCTCAGCGACGGTCAGCGCAGCAACCGAGGTATCGCTGCTGTCGCTCTACGTCGTGGATTTCCAGATGTTGTCGAGCAGTAGTCCTGACATCGCGGAGACCATCCGCAAGACGGCGCTGGAGCGGCGGGGCGGGCCGCCGAAGGAATAATCCAAGCCGGCGGGGGTTACGCCTTGACCGGCTCATAGCGCAGGATAACTGCGCCGGCTGCGGTCGTCGTGCTGTCGAGTAGCTTCAGTGGAAGCTGCCGGCCCGCCGGTTTGAAATGCGGGTTGTCGCCGCCGAGGATGACGGCCACAAGGCAGATTCGGATTTCGTCCACTAGGTCTTCCCTCAGAAGTGAATCCGCCAGTTCCGCGCTGCCGAAAATGAAGATCGTCTTGCCGGTTTTAGCTTCTTGAGTTCCGAGACAGGTTTACTCACGACGCGGCTGTTGTTGAAAACGTAATGCGTCCCCGAAAACTCCCGCGTGTCCGGAAATTTGAATAGCTGTCCCGCCGCATGGTCGTCCTTTTCAGGCCCGGGCTTGTTGGCACTCCACCCAAGAGAGCAAGCCCTAGCTAACGATCCCGAAAACCTTCTCGAGCTTTTCCCAGCTCACATCCATGGCGAAGGCCGCCGAGAGATAGGGGATGCCGATATGGCCGTAGCGGACCGAAAGCTGCCTCTCGGCGCTTTCCTCGTCGAGGCCGGCGATCTGTTGCAGGTAGAGGACGGAGACGAGGCCGGTGCGGTCGGCGCCGGCCTGGCAGTGGATGAGGATCGGCTTTGGGGCGTTGCGCAGCAGGGTCAGCAGTTCGTGCGCCTGCTCGGCCGTCACCTCCGTGGAGGCGGAAAGCCCGTAGTCGATATGGGTGATGCCGTCTTTCTTCGCTGCCTCGGTTTCCTGCATGTACCAGTTGGCGGTGTTTTCGCCGCGCAGGTTGAGGATGGTCTTGATGCCGTAGCGGGCGGCGTAGGTGTCGATATCGGCGCCCGAGGGTTGGGCCGAGCGGTAGAGTTCGCCCGGCAGCACTTCATGGAAATTGCCAAGCAGTTGCAGCCCGCCGAGGTAGCCGCCGAACAACAGGGCGGCGACGCCGAAAGCGGCAAAAGCACGTCCGTAGACGCGGACATGCTTTCGCTTTGTCTCTTTGCGCAATTCCGGACGCAAAACCGCGACACACTTTTGCTGGAATTGCTCCAGACTTCTCCAACGTCTTTTCATTTTTATCCTTGGTATTGGGCGGGAAAGAGGAGGGTGATGCCGAGGCCGGGATGCCGGTCGGTAAGCGTGATGTGGGCGGCATGCAGATCGGCGATCGCCTTGACGAGGCTGAGGCCCAGGCCGCTGCCTGTTGTCGTGCGGCTCTTGTCGAGGCGGTAGAGGCGGCGGAAGACCAGTTCGCGCTCCGCTTCGGGAATACCGGGGCCGTCGTCGGAAACGCTTGCCGAAAAGCCGTCATCGTCAGCCTGGAGCGCAAGCGTGATCCTGGTCATCGGCGGGCAATGGTTGATGGCGTTTTCCACGAGGTTGACGAAGAGCTGGGTCAGCAGTTCGCGGTCGCCATTGACCATGCAGGGGGAGGCGGGCCTGGTGGTGAAGTCGAGCGACTGGCCACTATCCTCGGCAACGCTGCTGTAGATTTCCGCAACCGAACCCATGATGTCGCTGATATCGACCGGCCGGAAGCGCGCCTTGCGGGCGCCGGCCTCGATCTGCGAGATGCGCAACAGCGCCTCGAACGTGGCGTTGATACGGTCGCTTTCCTCGCGGGCGTCGATCAGCAGGGTCTGCACATCCTCGCCGCGCCCGCCCTGTTCGATTGCCTGCTCGACGGTCATCTTCAGGCGGTTGAGCGGCGTCTTCAGGTCGTGGGCGATATCGGCGCTCACCTGCCGCATGCCTTCGACGAGGGCCGACAGCCGGTCCAGCGCCTGATTCATATGGGTTGCGACGACATCGATATCGTCGCCATTGCCTTCGAGTGGAATGCGCCGCGCCAGATCGCCGGCCGAAACATCGCTCATCGCCCGCTCGATGCCGTCGAGCCGCCGCTGGGCGCGGGCGGCGAGAAAAGCGCCGCCGCCGCAGGCGAGAATGATGATGCCTCCGGTGGCCCAGCCGAAGCTCATCAGCGCGATATGTTCCAGATCCTCGGTTTCGGCAAAGCTCTCGCCGACGATCAACCGGTTGCCGCCGACTGTGCCGGCCAGAATGCGGATGCGGTCGTCGCCCTTCTGCCCGATGTCGCCGGCCTCGATGGTCGAAAGGCCGTCTTCTGCCGCAAACGGCGAGACATTGCCGGCTAGCCGCTTACCCTTTTCGCCCGAAAGCAGGAAAATGCTGTCCTCGGCATTGTTGAGGCGAGCATAGGCTGCGACAGCGGCAACGAGGTCTTCGATGTCGGCCGGTGAATAGGTGGAGGCGACGACCGAATAGGTCTCGCGCACGGAATCGTCGAGCGCCTCAGCCAGATCGCGTTTCAGGAGCTGGTAGGTGATGATGCCGGCCACCAGAAAGGCCAGGATGAAGAGCAGGCCGAAGGCCAGCGCCAGCCGGAAGGGCGTGCTGCGCAGCAGCCTGGAGCTTTTCCTGGAAGCGGCTTTTTCCATCAGCATCGGATTATCCGAAAACCGCTACACACTTTTCGGTCCGATGCTCTAGCGCGGCGCATGCAGGCTGTATCCGGTGTTGCGCACGGTATGAAGCAGCGGGATGTCGAAAGGCCGGTCGATCTTGGCGCGCAGGCGGCTGACATGGGTTTCGACGACGCTGGTCTTCGGGTCGAAGTGAAAATCCCAGACGCGTTCGAGCAGCATGGTGCGGGTCAGCACCCGGCCTTCGCCACGCATCAGCACTTCGAGCAGGGTGAATTCGCGCGGCTGCAGTTCGATCGTCTGGCCCTGTCGCGTCACCTGCCGGCGCACAAGGTCGAGTTCGAGATCAGCCACACGCAGCACCGTCTTCTGGTCCTGCACGGGCGGGCGGCGCGCCAGCGCATTGACGCGGGCGAGCAGCTCGGAAAAGGCGAAGGGCTTGGTGAGGTAATCGTCGCCGCCGGCCTCCAGCCCTTCGACGCGGTCGTCGACGCCGCTGATCGAGGTGAGGAAAATTGCCGGCGTGCCGATCCTTGCGGCGCGCACCGCCTTGATCAGCGACAGTCCGTCGAGGCCGGGCACCATCCTGTCGACGACCAGCACGTCATATTGCTCACGTGTCGCCTGGAAAAGCGCGTCGCGCCCGTCGTCGATGACGTCGCAGACGTGGCCCGCCTCGATCATGCCGCGAGCGACAAAATCGGCCGTCTTTTTATCGTCCTCGACGACAAGAATGCGCATGGCCGGTCCAAACCCTTCACCTGATCGGAAGATTACTCTCACGCGGCACAATTCGCGCAAAATTGTGTCCTCCGCCTTGTCGAATTCTTACGGATTCGTAAGTCGGCGGAACCGGTCCGATCCCGGCTCTTCCTGCAACCGGACCTTTCTTACGAAAGCGTATCTTCCCGGCAAAGGCTGTGTATGGACCGGCGGCTAGAAGCAGAGACAGGGGTGGCGGAAACACGAACGCCACCGCTGTTCAAACGCCGGCGCCGGGGCGCCGCATTCAAGGAGATATCCCATGAAGACATTCCCAACGACACTAGTTGGCGCAGGCCTGCTCAATGCCCTCGTCATGGCCGGTTTCATCGCCGTTGCCATGCCCGCCCATGCCGCCACCGTGCCCTGCGAAGACATGCTGAAGGATATGCGCGCCGCCAAGGCGAAGGCCAAGCTCAGCGATGCCGACATGGCCAAGGTCAACGATCTCGAAGCGAAAGCCGTCGAGCGCTGCAATGCCGATGACGATACCCGCTCGGACAAGTTCCTGACCGAAGCCATGGCGCTGATGGGCAAGTGATTGCAGCAAGCGAGGAGAGATCCAATGGCAGAAAGATCATCAGACGGGCCGGCGAACATGCCGGCTGATGACATCAACCGCGTGCCGCGCGTCACCGTCGATTTCTGGCTGATCAAGCTGATGGCGGTGACGATGGGCGAGACGGCGGCCGATTATCTGGCGGTCAATATGGGCCTCGGCCTGACGGTAACCTCCATCATCATGACCGCCATCCTCATCGGCGCAATCGTGCTGCAATTTGCCCAGAGGCGCTACGTGCCCTGGACCTACTGGCTGGCGGTGGTGCTGATCAGCGTGGTCGGCACGCTGGTGACGGATAATCTCACCGATAATTTCGGCGTGCCGCTTCTGACCTCGACCATCGCCTTCTCGATCGCGCTGATCCTCACTTTCATCGTCTGGAAGGCGAAGGAGGGGACGCTGTCGATCCACTCGATCTTCACGACACGACGGGAAGCCTTCTACTGGCTGGTGGTGCTCTTCACCTTCGCGCTCGGAACTGCCGTCGGCGACCTGATCTCCGAGGTGTTCGGCTTCGGCTACATCACGACGGGCCTGATCTTCGGCGTCATCATCGCCGTCATCGCCTTTGCCCATTATGCATTCAGGCTCGACGGCATCCTGTCCTTCTGGCTCGCCTATATCTTCACCCGGCCGCTCGGCGCCTCGCTCGGCGACTATCTCTCGCAGCCATCGGACTATGGCGGCCTCGGGCTCGGCACGATCTATACGAGCCTGATGTTCCTCGCGATCATCGCCTTCATCGTCATCTACATGAGCTTCAACTACGAACCTGAGATCGAAGGCAGCCCGGAAGAGCCATTGCGTTAAGGGCTGCCTGACGTGCTCGCCTCGCTCTGTCATGGGTCAGCCATGAGGGGCGAGGCGAGCGCTTACGGATTTGTAAGATCGCGGAAAAGGGCAGGACAGGTCTTTGACCTACAGCCGGTGACACGACCTCCGCCCGCCACATGCCAATCCATCCCGCACGGCAATCCTCCCACCCGACAGAGCCGGCGTCTGCCGGCTGATCCATGAGGGTGATGGACATGCCGGGTTCGCTGCTGGCATTCTCCCTGCCGAGGCAGCGATGCCCGGTCCTTCTCGCCTGCCTGTCCGGATCGAAGCCAAGAAAACCGAGTAGAAGATGACGACGATCACAAGCATAACCTCGACAATGACGGCCTCCTTCCTCGGCTCCTTCGTGGAAGTCGTGGAGGCCTTTACGATCATCCTTGCCGTCGGCGTGACACAGAGCTGGCGGCCGGCCTTTATCGGCACGGGGCTGGCGCTTTTCGTGCTGGCGGTGCTGGTGCTGGTCTTCGGGCCTTTGCTCGGCCTTGTCCCGATCGACATCCTGCAATTTACCATCGGTACGCTGCTGATCCTGTTCGGCATGCGGTGGCTGAGAAAGGCGATCCTCAGGGCCGCGGGCTTCATTGCGCTGCATGACGAAGAGAAGGCCTTTGCCTCGGAAACGGATGCGCTTGCCCGCCAGTCGGCTGACCGGCGGGCCGATTTCCTGGCCGGCACGGCCGCCTTCAAGGCCGTGCTGCTCGAGGGCGTCGAGGTGGTGTTCATCGTGATCGCGACAGGTGCGCGGCCCGGCATGCTGCCCTATGCAAGTCTCGGAGCGCTGATTGCCTGCATCGCCGTGCTCGTCATCGGGCTTCTCGTCCACAAGCCGCTGTCATCAGTGCCGGAAAATACGCTGAAATTCATCGTCGGGCTGCTGCTGACGGCTTTCGGCATCTTCTGGATCGGCGAGGGCATCGGCACGCCGTGGCCGGGCGAAGACCTCTCGCTCATCGCAATCTTCGCCCTGCTCGCCGCCTTCTCCTTCATCGCAGTCCGGTGGCTGCGGCAATATCACGATACGCATGCGGAGCTCGCCCGATGAACATTCTCAAGATCGCCTTCAAGGAACTCATCGGCATGTTCATCGATGACGGGGCACTGGCGCTGTTGAGCCTGCTGCTGGTGCTCGCCGTCGGCCTCGCGGTGGAAACCACGCTCATCGGCCCGATCGCAGGGGCGGTGCTGCTCGTGGCTGGCTGTCTTGTGATCCTCGCAGAAAGCGTGATGCGGGCAGCACGGCGAAAGTTCCGGCGTTAGCGGCGGCAAGACACGCGGTATGGGGGCAGGGCGATCTTACCGGCGTCTTTCGCGCGCCGCCGCCAGAATGAGAGGCGAGACGGCGGTGGCGAGGGAGCAGAAGGGCAGCGGTCAAAAATGGAGGTCTCCGGTATAGCCGCGGCAGTGTGAGCCGCACCGGCGACTTCCATTTTGTCTTCGACTCGTAAGTCTGTCGAAGCACCACCATCCACTCTTCGGTAAAACCGACTACGAATAGCCAATTTTGTTCTTACTGGTTCCATACCGAAATTTCACGCTCCCTACGCGCTTTTAGCCCAGGCAAAAGGGTGCCGCTGCGCATTGCCCATCTCCTCATCTCGTCCGGTACCTTTTCATACTGACCGGCGTTTAGCGTTTGTAGCAATGTGGATGACGAGAAATTTTTCACTCCGACGTTCCATACAAAAGAGACTAGAGCTTCACGCTGATTGGGCGAGAGTGGAACTTTAACGAGTTGATCTATGGCCGAGTTGGCGGCCTTAAGATCGTTGGCTAATAAATCTTTCGCCTGATCCACGGTAACCGCTGGTGTGTCCGGACCGACACCGTCCGTGTGGCCAAATCCAATGCTCCACCCGCCAAATGGGTCACGAATGGGGGTTGAGCTGAACCCCTCGAATGCACTGACAAGATCCACACCTGCGACGTTGGATGGAAGAGGATTGCTGCGCAGCTCTTGCAACGCCTTTGGTGACAATGGTTGACTAGCTGATGCGAGTGTATCTCTGAAAACACCCTCGGCCCAAGCCCTAAGCTCTGGGGTGGCGGGATTATCAGATTGGAGAATACTTATCGCTATTTCGGCAGTTTTTTGCTTAGCTGAGCGATCTTGTAACGCTGTATTTACATAGAATCCAGCAATGGCGACGGTGAGCGGAATTAGAATAGAGCCTAGCAATTTACCTAGTATGTCGATTTTGTCCCAAATGTCCTTTGAAACTTCAGGCTCAATTAAATCCGACTGTGTTACGGGCGTGATTGGCTGCTGTTGCATTTTTATGCCCCCAATACATTCCTTGTTCTTGCTACCTTAGAGAGTGGGGGTTCTGGGAGCAATACTCTGGACTTCCGTGTGGAGGAAGTGGTTCCGCGTCAGAAACTGATGTCACCCGGATGATGACGAAGGTGAACGATTTTTGGAATGCGGCTGCCCGATAGAAGCCACTCCGCCATGGCCGGGCGAAGATTTGTCGCTGCTTGCCATCTGCAAGTTCCGGCGCTAGCGGCTGCAGAATACGCGGTATGGAAAGGCCAATCCTACCGGCCTCTCTCCCGCGCAGCAGCAATCACCAGCGGTGCGGCTGCCGTCACCAGCGAGCCGAAGGGCAGCCGCTGCAAGGCCTTGCCCACGAGGAAGGCCGCCACCATGGCGCCTGACAGTTTCAGCCAGGGATAAGCGCCAAGCTGCGCATGGGCGCTCGCATCCGCCCAGCGAATATTTTCTTCCACCACGCTGCCCGCCTGATGGCGGATGATGTGCAGCCGGGCGCGCAGATTATTGATCTGCGCACGCACATCCTCGATCTGCCGCTCGAGCTCCTCGCGCTCGATATCGACGACGATCTCCTCTATCGGCGCATCCTCGGCGACCGCATGCAGATAGTCTTGATAGGCCGCCTCACTCGCAAAACCCTCGGCCTTCGCGTGCTGATCGGCCTTTTCCTGTTCGGGGTTTTTTTCGCGTTCGGGGGCTGGCGTGGGCTCGCTCGCGTCTCTGAGCTCTTCCATGCCTTCGATGGCGTCCTTGCCTGTCGTGCTCGCCATTGCGGTCTCCTCATTCGCTGACGGAGTTCAAACGTTCGAGGCGGAAAAAGGATGCATGGGCGGCGGGGATTGATTGCCGGCGCGGTATGCCGACAGAACGGGTTGATCCCTGACAGATTGAACTCAGCTGCTTGGCTAGGATTGAACGAGGATCACCAAGGTCTCGGGCAATACGCCGTCATATTCCATCGCATCGGCCGCTTGCCTGGTCTTCATGAATTCCGCCAGGCGGCCCATGTCGGCGACGTCCATGACGAGGCCAACCTTGTTGGACGATTGCGGATCGACGAAGGTGCGAATGTTCGTGCAGCCGATCGGTTCGAAAATTTCCTTGCGACGGGGCGAGGTGAGCCAGTGTTTGACGTCCTTGACGTCATGATGAGCCAGGATGGTCGGCATTGCGTCCTCCTCTTGCTGCTCTGGACATCAGAGCCGGAGAAAACTTTACGCCTCGGGTAATCGCATAGATATCACCCGCATGGGTGGGCGCATCTAGTTTTACGGGGACAGGATGATCACCGTTCCGATCGAACTCGACGTGACGAATATCAAGCCAAACGGGGAACGGGTGCGCTCGAACGAAACGGAGCTCGATTTTTCCCTCTGCATGCTCGACCTGATGAACGACTTTCCGGTGCCACTGAAAGCGAAGTGAGGCTGCCGGGTGTCCTTTCCGAAACCGGTGCTGGCGGGATTGAAACGCTCGAGATGGTGAAGAGGATGCTTGGGCGGGTGAAGGGTGCGTGGTGGCGGTGGACTCGAACCAAGCGCTTCGATCTTGGTGGGCAAGACACCCATAACACCTGAAGGCAGCTCTCTTACCCAAGCCCATCATAAGCCGCACTCAGCGCCTCGCACTGCGCATCCGGCGCCAGCGTGGCAATCCGCAGCCGCTCCCGCGCATCCAGCGGCAGATGATCGATCAGCCAGTCCATCAGCATGTCGGCATCGTCGGAGGCGGCGAGCTTGCGGGCCTCATATTCCGACAGGCCGCCGAGCTGCCGCCCAAGCGCGCCGCCGTCCCTGAGATCGCCGACAATCCTTGCCCGCAGCGCCGAGACCTCCACTTTGCCGGTGACCTCCGGCAGCGGTGCAATGCGCACGGCGGCGAGCGCATCTGATGAAACCGGCTTCTGCCGGCGGCGGAAGAGGCCAGTTGTGCCCAGGGCTTCGAAGCTGCCATCGATGTACTGGCCGGTAACCTCGGCAATCTGCACAGCCTGCCTGGCGCGGAAGGAAAAGCGCATCGCCTTGCCGGGGCTGCCGCCGCTGCCATGGCATTCGGCAATCACGGCGGGAGCGCCGGGGACGAGCTCGGCGGCCACGACAAAGGGCGTATCGAAGATCGCAAATCTGTCGCCATCGGCAGGCACAGCCGCCTCGATCGGCGCTTCGCCCTGGCTTGAGAAATTCCCGCCTGATCGCGTCACATTGGCCGAGGCGAAGGCCGGGTAGGGACGGGAGAAATCGACCGGCTCCGGCGGTTTCGGGTTATGGGCGTAGATCTTGTCGGTTGCGACCGCTTCCATCAGGCAGACGAGATCGGGCGGGCGTCTTGCCGGCTTGATCGGCTCGCCGGATGCGGGCTGAAATTGCACAACATAATCGGGCAGCTTGTCGGCGCCGTTATCGCTTGAACCCTTGTCGGCCGTACCATCCCTCGCGCTTGGCTCGGCGCTCCACTCAAGCGCGGTCACGGTGACGGCATAGTCTCCATTCGCGATGTCGATCCAATATTCCTCAGCATCTGTTGTCTGCGTCATTTGCTCCTTGCCCGGCAGGGTATCGGTATTGTCGAGAAACACCCGTCCATGCCGCACGCTATAGGGAAAGGTCCAGCTCGGCCCGGCATAGGACTGTTCCCGCTCCGTCATCGCGCCATCGGTGAGGCGCACGGCAAAACTGCCGTCGCTGCGCGTCGACCAGGCAATCAGCCGGCCCGCGGCACTTTCGAGCGGGTAGACGAAGGGCTCGGAATACCAGGCGATCGGCCAGTCACTGGCATGGGCGAGATCATCGGGGTGGAAGAGCACGATATGGGCAACATCGGTCGAAACCATCAGAGCCTTCGAAAATCCCGTCATGAAATATCGTCCCCTGAGAATGTGATGAATGAAACCACGGCGGCATATGGCCCGCAAGGGCGAGGATATAGGCTGATGGCGTGTATTTTGATGAAGGTCTTTTGGGGGAGGAGGTTCGCCTGCGCTAACCTCTTTTCATGAGGGGTTGTGCCGTGGGATACCCCCCTCTGTCCTGCCGGACATCTCCCCCACAAGGGTGGAGATCGACAAGCGGCCTGACCTTCTCGTCCCTCTACCGTTTTGCCCGCTGCAACGTTCATTGTTTGGGGAAACCGGTGCCCCAGCCAATCTCCCTCCTTGTGGGGGAGATGTCCGGCAGGACAGAGGGGGTGTGCCGGGGCATACTTGCTCAATTGGATGCTGAAGAGCCTTTTTACTTTAGCATTGGTGCACTTATACGTCAGCGTCATCCGCCGGAAGCGCTCACCTCGGCCATGCGGCCGACGGATGCTGACGAAATCTCCGACGTGGAGGCACGGATGGTTTTGCATCCTTGGCAGGTAAGGTGCTAAGACCTGTCCATGACCCTATCAACAGAGCTAGACTGTCAGGCCTGCGGCGCGTGCTGTTCCTATTCGAGCGAATGGCCGAGATTCTCCACCGAGAGCGATGCCGACCTCGATTTGCTGCCGGCTCAGTTCGTCTCGGCGGATCAATCAGGCATGCGCTGCGATGGTGAGCGTTGCTCTGCGCTCTCGGGCACCATCGGTTCGAAAGTATCATGCGTGATCTACGGCCTCAGGCCGGACGTCTGCCGCACATGCCTTCCCGGAGACGACGCCTGTTCGACGGCGCGCAAGGCCTTCGGGCTGACTTAGAGCATCTCCGTTTCTTCAAATCACGGAAATGCCCCGTCTCTTTGCTTCACGCAATTCCGGACGCAAGACCGCTGCGCAGTTTTGCTGTGCTCTCGTCGTTTCTACCAACTGCCACTCAATCCAGAAGATCGGCCGGCACCTTGCCGCCGTTTTCCGACAGTTTCTTCATGAGTGCCTTGTGGAGGAAGATATTCATCTTCGCGCTGTCGTTCGTATCGCCGGTGTAGCCGAGCTCGCCGGCCAGTTCCTTGCGTTCGGCAAGGCTCGCATCCATTCCRAGCGCCTTCATGAGGTCGACGATCGAATGGCGCCAATCGAGCTTCTGGCCGGACTTCTTCACGGCGGCGTTCAGGATCTGCTCGATATCGGCACTGCTGGCTTGGGCGGGGCTCGGTTGAGCCGGTGGCGGCGCGCCGGTGGCGGGTTCGGTTACCGGTGGGGACTTGGTGGCTGCCGTGGGCTGAGCGGCAGGGGGAGCTGCGGATGCCGGCTCTGGCACGGGTGCTGCCTGCGCTTTGCCAAAAATCGCGTTCTTGATGCGGTCGAAGACGCCCACGGGGAAACCCTCCTCTTGTGGTTGCTATAGGGAAATGCCCGGACGGAGCCGGGGTTGCCAAATGCTCACCGGGAGAGAAGTAGGGTGGTGAGGCGATCCGCAAAGGCCGCTGACGGGAATCATGGTTCGTGGTGGGCCTTGCTGTATCCGCTGCGGCGCTGAAGGAAGACCCCGCCCCAAACCCATCCTGTCGGATGCCGGGGTCGAGCCACGGGTCTCGACCCGTCCTTCGGACCCCCACAGGTGGGAGGGGCTTAACCTGCTGCACCCGCTTTCCGGATCCTCGCGGGATTATGGAGCAAATGCCACCAACCGATAACGATGCGGCGTTGGCAGCTTTGCGCCACAAGCGGACATTGCGGCTATCGCAGAACTCCGTACCATGCGCCGTGGCACAAGTTAGGAAAACAAGTGTCGCTTTTATCGGGATTTTCGCGAGGATGCTCATGCAGGTAACGATCCAGCTCGTCAGAGATCCGGGTTCACATGAGCGGTCCGCCATTGCCGCGTCGCTGATTGAGTTCAACGCGTCTCGTATCGGGCGTCAGACCGAAGATAAACTGCTGGCCTTAACTGTCACTGAGCCCGAAACGGGAAATATCATTGGTGGGCTTTGGGGCAGCACGATTCATGACCACCTGCATGTCGATCTACTGGTAGTGCCGGAAGCGCTTCGCCATGGCGGTATTGGCCGTCGTCTCATGGCGCTCGCTGAGCAAGAGGCGATAGATCGCGGCTGCCGAGGCGCGTGGCTCACGACCCATAGCTTCCAGGCGCGCGGGTTTTACGAACGGCTTGGGTATGAGGCCTTCGGGATCATGGATGATTTTCCACCGGGACACAGCTTCATCTTCCTCCGGAAGCGATTTGAGACGCCCGGAGACGTAGCGTCATGAACCAGCTGCGGTCATCGCCGCGCAGCACGCCCCTGCGATTGTTGCCGCCGCTGGTGACCATGTCTCGTATCGCTTCGTCGAATTCTTCACCGCCAATATTTGCAATCCCAACACCGCAGGGCCTATGGGCGTTGGCCCACGCTGCCCGAGGCCTGCGGCATCGTCGCACTGATTGCCGACGCCGTCTCCGCGATCCATGTTTTTCACCGGCCGTCTCCGACATTGGGCAATGCCGTGTCGCAGGAATCCTAAGTTTTGCGGCAAAATCGCGGCGTTATGGAGCAAGTGCCACATGGTTCCGCTAGCGTGTAGTGGGGGCTCGCTCGATATGGCCGACAAGGAGCGACGGCGGCGCTATCATTTGCATACTCTCGGGTGCTAAAATCCCGGTGACGAACAGCGAGGGCGACTGCCAGCCCATCAGACGCCAGACTAGGAGACTGTGTCTTGAGATTGCTGACGCGCCTTTTCCGGAGGTTTCTGGTTTTCTGTCTGGGTGTACTCAGCGTTTGGCTGATCGTCTTCGTTGTTTTCGATACTGCGGACCACAGGTTTCCATGGCTCGCTGCGGTGTGCCTCACATATGGCCTGGCTGCTTACGTCATTCTTCCGAGCGTGGTCCGACTGTCCCTGAAGGTTCTTCATCGGGGGCTGATCCCCAGATACACGATCACGGCCGATGGCCTGCCCGGCGATCCTATAAATTTCGCCCTCATCGGCAATCTTCAACAACTCCGGGAGGCCTTTGCAACGGCGGGCTGGTCCACGGCCGACAATTTGGGGATCGCAAGCTCGTTGCGAATGATGCGCGCTTTCCTGATGAACTCTGCCTATCCCACCGCACCTTTCAGCACCTTCTATCTCTTTGGACGACGGCAGGACATAGGATTCCAGGAGCCCATCGACGATAGCCCCCGCAAGCGCCATCACATCCGTTTCTGGGCCCTTAGCCTTGCCCATTCCGAGGACGACATGAGCGCGGCGAGCTTCTGGTTGAATACCGACAGGCCATCGCCCGAGGAGCGCGTCCTATGGGTTGGGGCGGGCACGAGAGATACCGGGCTTTCTCTGACTTGGCTAACATTCCAAGTCACACATAAGACCGATTCCGATACGAACGCCGAGCGCGACTACATAGTCAACGAACTGAGGGCAAAGCAAGTAATCGGGGAGGTCGCGCGGCACCAATCTGGCTCACGTTTGAACACCGGAAAGGTCAACCATTACATTACCGATGGTGAGATCGCGTTTGCCAGCTTGACTGTCAGTGCCACGGGTGCCGGTCACGCCGGTGCCGTTGTCGGGCCGGATACACCCTGATCCGATAAACCAGACCGAATGAGTTCAAAGTGCCGGGCGCCCTTGATCAAGAGAAAGACCGAGTTCCCGCCAGTCTATCGGCCCTGACAGCCAGCGTGCAACGCGCCGAGCTAAATCGCTCGCGACGGTTTGTGGCAAATTCTCCATGGTCCGCATTTTGCGCTTTCCACAGCAGCGGGTGCACGTCTGGAATGGGCTGAACTCGGTCTTCCAACGCGTTCAAATTATGCCGAACTTTCGATCCTAGACTACCGGAAAGCTCGGGCTTTAGGGAATTGGCCCGGCATGGTGCCGGGCTCGGGATAAATACCCGATTTGCATATCGATACGCTCAAGGTGAGGGCCGAAATTTTCATAGAAGGAACGTTTGATACTGTAGTCTACCGCGCGGTTGATTTCGGCTTTCGAGTGGCAGCTTCGCGCCCTGCTGCTCTACTGTAGTTGTGTTTATGTAGAGCGTGCCAGGTTGGCTCTGACCACCAGGTAATGAAAAGGTCTGATCGCGTTAAGATAAGTGAAGCCCAAGACATTGTGGGTATGCACAACGGTTGTCGCGATGAGCAACGTGCCTATCGGAGAACGGCGTCGGAGAAGAGATAGCCGGAAGTCCAAGTGTCGGTCATCAGTACCGAGCACGATTTCGTCCTTGCCCTCCCAGTGGACCGGGAAGAAGTCCACCCGTTCATGGCTGTCTGGGCTCGTCCTAACCGTATCGGAGGTTTTGATGCCAAAGGGCGTAACCATGGCGTCGCGCAGCGCGATTAACGCCTTTTGCCACGCGGGTGGATTGACGAGTGTCCGAGTCGCCAACTCGCGCATGCTCGACTGCTCCGATGCAGTCAAGTCAATGCTGTAGCTATCGAGTAAACTAGCGTTCTCGTACCAGCTTGCAACGACACTTTCCGACGGCGGCGTCGCCCGGCGTATCTGCGGTTTGCGGTGCGAACCCACACTCATGATGATGTCACCTAATCATGGCCGCCAACTGCGGGCGTGTTGCGGTGAAAACCCATGGTCATGATGATGTCATCTGCTCAAGGGACCGTCAATTACGGGCGTGAAGACAAATCGCCTCAGGGCTCGGCCTGTCCGCTGTGGGCCGACAGCGGTCATCATCACTGCGGGCCGATTGGAGTCATCAACCAGCGACTCAATTGCCACCACCGAGTTGGTGGCATTTGCTACATAATAACGGATCCTCGACGTTTCGGGGGAGCGAGGCGGTGCCGCGTCTTAGTCCCTCCCTCTTGTGGGGAGGGGTTGGGGAGGGGTTTTAATCAGAGGACAGACCGGGTTGATCCCCCCGGAATGAACCGAATTGGTGGTCGACAAGTCATGGTGTGTCGGAGGGAGGGTCCGATCACGAAAACTCATTCGCCCGCGGCCCGGCAAGCGTCACGCGCCAGGTCGATTTTGCCCGGAAATCCTGCGTCGCAAGAAATGTATAGGGCGTGGCTCTCCAGGGTTTGACCACGTTGTTGAGATTGTCGAGCACGTAGTCGCCGTCGTCCATGCGGGCGATCAGCACCACGTGGTTCTCGTCATGCGGGCCGATCACCACTGAGAGCGCCAGGCGGTTTGCCGGAAATCCGGCGTCGATCAGGTCCTTCATCTTCTGCAGAGCGTAATCTTCGCAGTCGCCCCGGCCGCCGACGGGCAGCGTCCAGACATCRCCGTTTCCGGAAGAGGAGCGATCCTCCGTCGAGCGGACGGCGAGGTTCACGGCGCGGGTGACCTTGCGCAGAAGCGGCATGCCCGCCTGCTCAACCGGTGCCCGGCCGCCGCCCTGAGCGGATGTCCGATGGCAAAGCCAGCGATAGCTGGCGCAAGCAGAGGCGAACCCCACCGGCGCGCCGATATTCCTGCCAACCGGCAGAGGCTGTCCGGCAAATGCTTGAAATTGCGTAGGAAAAAACACGAGGGAAACAAAACAAAAAAGCCATCGCATGAATCACCTCTTTATTGTGCGCGGGGAAGGTAACATGGTTTATACTAAAACTTTAATAAAATTTATTACTTGCGTAATTAACTATAGATTAATGCTCTGTGCCATTATCCACAGTTTATTCTTGGAGTTAACGGTTCGCTAATATAGGAATTCTCCCAGTTAACGGTTTGTTAACTTTGGGAGAGAAAAGATGATCCGTAAAGCAGCGAAGTATAGCGTCGCCGTTGCTTACCTTCTGGCAAGCAGCAGCCTCACGATGGCCGCGCCGGCAGTTGTCAACTGCGCCAAGGCAGCGCCGGGCACGATTGAGGCCAGGCTGTGCCTGCCAACGAAATCCATCCGCACCGACGATGACAGCCGCACGGTCAATGACGACAGCAGCGGCAATCGCTTCGGCAACCGTTCCGGCGGCAGCTCCGACTCTGGCAAACAGGCGTCGAACCAGACCTCTTCCGGCGATCAGAACAACGGCGGCGATGACGGCAACGGCAACACCGGCGGCTCCGACCCTGGTGATGGCGACGGCGACGGCCCCGGCGATCACGGCGGTCATCACGGCGGCAAGGACCACGATCACCACGGCGGCAAGGATCATGACCACCACGGTGGCAAGGATCGTGACCACCACGGCGGCAAGGACCGCGACCACCACGGCGGCAAGGACCGCGACCACGATGGTGGCAAGGACCGCGACCATGATGGTGGCAAGGACCGCGACCACGATGGTGGCAAGGACCGCGACCATGACGGCGGCAAGGATCGCGACCACGATGGTGGCAAGGACCGCAATGACAAGGGCGGCAACGACCGCAACGACAAGGGTGGCTCTGACAAGGGTGGCTCTGACAAGGCTGGTTCCGACAAGGGCGGCTCCGACAAGGGTGGCTCCGACAAGGGCGGCTCTGACAAGGGTGGCTCTGACAAGGGCGGCTCCGACAAGGGTGGCTCCGACAAGGGTGGTTCGGACAAGGGCGGCTCGGACAAGGGTGGCTCTGACAAGGGTGGCTCTGACAAGGGCGGCTCTGACAAGGGCGGCTCTGACAAGGGCGGTTCGGACAAGGGCGGTTCGGACAAGGGTGGTTCGGACAGGGGCGGCTCGGACAAGGGTGGCTCTGACAAGGGCGGCTCGGACAAGGGCGGCTCTGACAAGGGTGGCTCTGACAAGGGTGGTTCCGACAAGGGTGGTTCCGACAAGGGTGGTTCGGACAGGGGCGGTTCGGACAAGGGCGGCTCCGACAGGGGTGGCTCTGACAAGGGTGGTTCCGACAAGGGTGGTTCCGACAAGGGTGGTTCCGACAAGGGCGGTTCCGACAAGGGCGGCTCTGACAAGGGTGGTTCCGACAAGGGCGGTTCGGACAAGGGTGGTTCGGACAAGGGTGGCTCTGACAAGGGCGGCTCCGACGAGGGCGGTCATGGCGAGGGCAGTCATGACGGCCAGGGCAATGGCGAACACAACCCCGGCTAATCCAGCATCTTGAACCGGGAGGAGGGGCTTCAGGGACGAAGCCCTTCTTTCAATAGCGGTATCGGAAATGCGGCCCCGGCGACGGTGTCTTCTCGTCACCATCTGCCAGGCGCATTCCCTTTCCTCCCTCATTCCTGTGCCCGCGTGCTGGCGCAAAGGAAGTCACAGGAATTCAGGCGTCGCCTCTGCGCAGTGATGGTGCATATGTGCCGCGTAGATGTCATTGCGCCCAAAAGGGGGCGGCGCGAATCTCTGTGAGATAACTCGGACTGGGCCGGGAACACAGAGGTGAGGGAGGAGAGGGGTGTTTGTGAGGGGGCCGGTATCCGGGGAGGGGATGCCGGCTTTGGGGGGGCAGAAGGGGGGTGCCGTGAGGTGCCCCCTTTTTGTTGCGCGGAGTCCTCGAAGGGGTATCCTCCACCCATCCCGATCTGATCCTGCAATCGGATCAGCCGGTCAGATCGGATCGGGATTGTGGAGCAAATGCCACCAACCGATAACGATGCGGCGTTGGCCGCTTTGCGCCACAAGTGGTCGGTGGCAGTTGCTGCCGAAGCCAACTGCAAATTATCAATGTCGCCGCCGCATGTTCGGCGTATGATCCTCCCTGGCAATCGGGGGATTTCCAATGCTTCATCGCACGAAAATCCGCATGGCGACGAGCACCGTGGCTGCCCTGCTGTTCACATATTTGCTGCTTGCCTATTTCGTCATTCCCGAAATCTGGATTTTTCACGATGCCGACCGCGTTGCCAAGGTTGGCGACATGGTCACGACCACCGAGCAGGGTATTCCCGGCGACCCCATCAATGTCGGTCTTGTCGGTTCGAAGGAAAAGGTCATCCGGGCGTTCGCGGCTGCCGGATGGGATCCTGCCGATAAGATTACCTTGCGCACATCGATCGATATCGGACTGAGCGTGGTGCTTGATCGGCCTGATCTCGATGCGCCGGTCAGCCCACTGCTTTTTGAGGGCAGAAAACAGGATCTGGCTTTCGAAAAGCCCGTGGGCAAAAGCGCCGACGAACGCAACCATGTTCGTTTTTGGCTGACCGAACAAACCGGCCCAAATGGCCTCCCGCACTGGCTAGGCTCGGCAAGTTTTGATCGGGGCGTCGGCTTCAGCCACGATACCGGTCAAATCACGCATCATATCGGCCCTGATGTCGACGCAGAGCGAAACCTTGTCATCAGCGATCTTCTCAAGGCCGGGCAACTTTTGTCGAGCTATGAGATCAATGGCATCGGAGCGACCAAAGACGGCCGCAACGGAGGCGGCGATCCCTATTTCACCGACGGAAAGGCTCTCGTCGGCGTGCTTCGAAACCAGTAGCAGGCCGGATATTCAATGTCTTCGGCAGCCGGAAGAGCTCTCGCGTTGAGGGCCGCTCACCGGGCTCGTTCAACCGTGAGGCGGGCGGTTACGGATTTGGGAAAATCGGGAGCTCGGTAGCAATGCAGCAATCCGCAATCGACCGCTTTGCGCCTATCGGTGTCTGTCTTCGAAGGACCACTTTGGGCCGAAAGCGGCCGTTGGTGGCATTTGCTACATAATTCCGGATCGGATTTAGGGGCCAGCAACCCTCTGTCTGGAGGTCAGTTTCGCCCTTTCGATGTCTTCGCCAGCATCTCGCTCAGCGTTGCCGCCGAGAGCATGGCTTCGGCCAAAAGCTTCTTGAGCTTTTGGTTTTCTTCCTCCAGTGCTCTCACCCTTTTGGCGGAGAGACCGCCGCTTCCGAACTGCAGGGATTGCCACCGATAGAAGGTCGGCTCGCTGATGCCGTACCTGTGGCAAACATCTGCCACCGTCACCCCGGCCTGGTGCTCCTTCAGGATGCCCGTAATCTGGTCGTCGTCGAATTTTCTCTTGCCCATCACAGTCTCAGTCCTCGCGAAATGCTCTGTTGAAACTGTCGAGGAGTGGTCTGATGGCATAGAGCGCCACGCTGCTTTGGCCGGTTTCGATCAGTGTCTGCGCGGGCATGCCCGCGACCAGTTCGACATTTCTCATTTTCGCCAACCGCTCGTCCGTTACGCGAATTGTCGCGGCATAGTAGGGCTGGCCGCTCTGCTGATCGATGAGACGGTCCGCTGAAACATATTCGACACGACCTTTCAGGAGTGGAACGCGCCGCTGATTGTATGGAAGGAGGTGAACCTGTGCCTCGAGCCCTGCACGGACGAGATTGATGTCCTCAGGCCTGACATGGGCAGATACGATAAGGCGATCGGCGCGTGGCAAGAGATCGACGAGCGGTTCACCGGCGCCGATGACCCCACCGATTGTGTGGATGCGCAGGTTCATGATCGTTCCATCTTCGGGAGCACGGATATCGGTCCTCGAAACCTGGTCGTCGATCGCCCGCAAGCGCTCGCGCAACTGCATGATCCGGCTTTCCGTATCGCGCATGCCCTGGGCGACTTCGTTCAACCGGTCGCTCTCAAGCTTTGCGAGATCGGCCTGTGACTCGCTGATCACCTGATAGGCGCGGGAGATCTGTGCCTCTACTTCACCCTGCCGGCCATCAAGGTCTGCTTTTTCCCGCTGGAGGTTGAGAAGTCTGCTCTTCTTTTCCAGTCCTTTGGCGTTGAGGGCAGTAACCTGATCCATTTCCTGGCCCGAGATCGTGGTCCTGTCGGCCAGTGATGCCTTCTGTGCGCCAAGTCCGACGATCTCCTGCCGCACCTGCGCGATTTTTTCATTGATGATGCCAATTTCCGCCTGCATGACCCGGCGACGGGCTTCGAAGATTTTCTGTTGCCCGGTCAGAATCTCGCTGACCGAAGGATATCGGTCCATGGCTGCCCTCAGGTCGTCAGGATAGGCGATATGGTCGCTGCCCGTCTGCTCCGCAAGCAGGCGGGCGCGGCTTCCTTCGGCGTCCCAAAGCTGCCCTTGAATGCTGTCGCGCTCCGAGCGGGACTTCGTGTCGTCGAGCTCTATCACGATCTGCCCGCCCATGACCGTGTCGCCGTTTTTGACGAGGATCCGCCGCACGATCCCACCTTCCAGGTGCTGAATGGTCTTGCGGCTGGTTTCCGGTTCGATAATGCCCGATGCGACCGCGGCGCTTTTCAGCGGCGCCAGGGCCGACCAGGTCCCCAATCCGACGATGAAGACCAGGATCAACAGGTTGCCCGTCCAGACAACGCCTCTGAGCCCCGGCATGGGCGAAGGAGGGGCGGGGCCGTGCTGGGGATCGATGACCGGAAGATAGGTTGTCTGTTGCACAGCTGGCGCTGTCGATCGTCGAGCCAACCGCAGACCCGTTCTTGACAGATCTGAAAATTTCGCCAGCGCTACGTTCAATTGAACAAGGGTCACGGCGGCGTCCCTCCCTATGTTCCTGTTCGAGACGGTGGCTGAAGATAGGTGTCGTAAATCCGGTCACTGTCGCCGAAGGCAGTCACCGTCCCGTTACGCATGATGGCAATCTTGTTGGTGACCGGCAGGATCCCCATCCGGTGCGTTATGATGACGACGGTCATCCCCCTGGATTTCATGCGCTCGATTGCCGTGAACAACATGCGTTCGCCGTCATAATCCAGGCTCGAATTCGGATCGTCGAGGACGATGAGAGATGGATTTCCATAGGCTGCGCGCGCCAGTCCCAGCTGTTGGCGCTGAGCCCGAAGGAGCAGGTTTCCCCCTTCGCCGATATCGGTCTCATAGCCCCGGGGCAGCCGCATGATCGCTTCGTGCAATCCCACCAGCTTCGCGGCGTCGATCGCCTTGCCGGGATCTCCTCCGTCCAGCCGGCCGATCACATCCTTGATCGCTCCGCCGAAGAGTTCGATGTCCTGCGGCAGGTATCCGACATGGCGGGTTCCCCCGCAAAGGCGGAGCGCCGAGATATCGACGCCGCCAAGGAGAACACATCCGCTCGTTGCCTGCACAACGCCGGCTATGACGCGACCGAGTGTCGATTTTCCCGATCCCGACGGACCGATCAGCGCTACGCAATCGCCTGGCGCGAGGCGCAAGGTGATATCAGTCAATATCGGCCGATCGGCGAATGGCCTGACATAGCTGACATTATCGAGAATGAGGCCATTGGGTTCCGGTATCGGCACTACTCGGCCGTCTTGTTCCGATGCAACTGTTATCAGCATTCTATTCAGGCGATTGAAGGCATTGCGCGCAAACGTGAAGGAGCGCCATGCGCCTATTGCGCCCTCGATTGGTGCAAGCCCGCGCCCGAGCAGCAGGCTCGCAACGAAGATGATGCCGGGACTGCCGCTGTTTACGAGCACCAACCATGTGGCCGATCCCATCATCAGGATTTGCGCGAGTGTGCGGATCGATTTGGAGAAACCAATAATGATCTCCGTGCGATGCATCGCGACGTCCTGCGCCTTTCTTGCCATTTCCGCATCGCGATAGACGATCTGCGCTGCGCCATCCTGCATGCCCATCGCCCTGATCACCTCGATGTTCTTCAGGGCGATCGCAAATCGCAGATAGCTGCTCGAAAGGGCAAAATTGGCCTGGGTAAGCGGCTCTTTCGTCGCCAGCTCCGTCATGACCGCAAACAGCAGAAGTGCAACTGCGCTCAGAAGACCGATGGCCCCGAGCAGCGGATGAACGAGAAAGAGCAGGAGCAGGAATACCGGCGCCCAGGGAACGTCAAAAAAGAGAGAGCTGGCCGGTGAATCGAGAAACTGGCGCAATGCAGCCAGGTCCCTGTAGCACTCCGTGGCGGCTCCCGCATTGGCAAGAGTGGCATATTCGAATGATGCCGTGAGCACCATGGGCCGCAGCCTGTGGTCCAGCCAGCTGCCGATGCGCGAAAGAGCTGCCCTGCGCACGATATCCAGCATGGACCCGACCAGCACGGCGATGGCGATGATCAAGGTCAGCATCAGGAGCGTGTCGGCGCTTCGGCTCGACAGGACCCTGTCATAGATCTGCAGGAGATAGATGGAAGGCGCCAGAAGAAAGAGATTGTAGCCGCAGCTATAGAGGAAGACTAACCCGAAGGCGCCGGCGCAAGCTCGGAGCGCAACAACGAGGTGGGTCTGCGGGTGCGATGGTTTTACGGAAATCGTTGCCATTATCAGATCTCGCTGCATTTGATACTGACACGAAGAGAGCGCTTGCTGGTTCAGCAATACAGGAGGGTCGCCAGCAGAAGCCGGCGACCCTCAGAGCCTTGAGTTCAGGAGCCAAGATGGCTTACGTCGATATGGCCGAAGGCGTTTATGAAATGATCGAGAGCATTGTTCACCGTCGTCGTTTCGGGATTTGTGTGAACCACTGCTGACGAGATGTCGCCGCCCAGAGCGTTGTTCCCGTTGCCGCCGTTGCCGCCGACGCCTGCGAGGATGGTGGCATGCTGGTCAGCCACAAGTTGCGTATACTGTGTTGCGGTCGTAGCCGCATTCACCGTAGCCGTGTCGCCGCCGCTCGTGTTTCCTTGACTGCCGTTGGAGGTAGCCGCTCCCCCTGCGCCACCGGCGCCGCTGGTGAGCGATGCCAGGAAGCCGTTCTGGGCCTGGCTGAAGCCACCGGGTCCACCGCCGCCGGCGTCCCAATCTGCCCCCTGCCAAACGTGATCGCCGTTGTGCAGATGGGTATCTGCCCCGTAGACCGTTTGCACGGGATCTACATAGGCAACCGGGTTGTAGTCGATGTTGCCATGATTGATGCCATCGCCGCCGTTGCCGGCATTCGCGTCACCTGCATCCGGGTTGTGGAGATAGATCGTGTCAGACATTTGAGGAATAGGCATTGATGTCGCTCCTTCTACTTCGTTTCTACCGGGTTTATTCTACGGTGTTTCCCCCTACGGTGTGATTATTCAGGATGCCACCGCCAGCCAATACAACCGCGGCCGAATATTGCCTGCGATTTAATATTTGAACCATCTAGATATTCGGTGACGTTCTTTTGGATGTATACTTGAAAGTGGCGGAGCGTTGTTTTGAGCTTGTTTTTGATGATTTGGCGCCGGATGGCATTGTCATGAACATATCTGCGACCTCACCGAAGCGCCGCCGCTTTTCGAAGCTCKGCCGCCCAAGCGAACCGGCTCTATTGCTGGGTTCTGATCAGGCTGCGCCTGGCGGAGGAGGGCTGAAAGACTCTCATGACACGCCGCGAGAACGGGGGGTAAAGGATGCAGGGCCTCCACCCCCGAAGGCGGATTTAGTGCTCGCAAACGCGCACAAGGGGCGCTGCGGCCATGACAGCCAAATGGCTACAGAACTAGCCAAGGGGATGTAGACGAATTGCAGGCTCCGCTTTTCGTCCGTTCAGATGCACAATGCCTGAACAATTCAGGGCCTGAACAATTCAGCCTACATCCGCTGCACGCTCGGTTGCCGTGCGGTTGTCCGCGGAATGGAGACGGTAATGACGGAAACTCGTCCCTCATCGGAAGACCTGCCCAAGTCAGGCTCCGATCAACACCTCGCTTCCAACGTGGCCGCGGGGCATCTGGCATTGGTGCCGACCTGGCTTCCCTTGGATGTCGCTTCCGGTCCAGGCTATAGCTCAGCCGGCAGCGGCGGTGATGGAATAAGCGACGGCGTGATCAGCAGCAATGCATTGGCCGTCTTCATGCCGTCCAATGCCGCTATTGCGGGACCGCATTCGGCTGCCGACGCCGTCCAGGGCAATGATGCGTTCATCAATCAGCATCCCACCGAAATGGCCGGGATAGGCGGGAATGGTGGAAGCGGCAATGTTGCCATCGGCAGCGGCGAGGGCGCCAGTCATGCCGGCAGCGGCGGCACTGGTCTCTTCTACGGTGGGCTCGTCAGCACCGAAACCGCGGTGTTTGTCCCCGTCAATACGGCCGTGGCGGTGGGCCCTGGCGCGGAGGCTCACGCCCTGCAAACGAACAACGCACTGTTCCTGCAGGGCGCAACCCAGATCGGCGGCATGGGCGGCTCGGGCGGAGACCATAATGCTGCGGGCCATGACGCGTTGAGCCAGGGGACGTCGCTTACATTGAACGGCGACTTTTATGCGGGCCACGGCGGCAATGGATATTTCGTCGGCAGCATCGTCGACGTGAGTATTGCCATATTCTCACCGATCAACATCGCGATCGGCGCCGCGGGCGGCTCGGCTGAGGCGCATCAGACAAACAATGTCATTTTCGATCAGGGCGCTGTGCAGATCGCCGGCATCGGCGGCAATGGCGGTGGCTTCAACCTGTCGTCGGACACGATTTTCACCGGCAACCATGCGGGCGGCGGTGGCGGGGTGGGATCGTCAACCGGCAGCATGGTCGACGTCAATTTCGCCTATTTCCATCCCATCAACATTGCCGTTCCCGCCGGTGGGACGGCGGACGCCCAACAGGTCGATCATGTTCTCTATGACCAGCATGCGCTCCAGATGGCCGGTATCGGGGGGCACAGCGGAGAGGGCAACCTCACAGACGCCCATTCGGCTCTCGTCGACGACATTCTGGGCTTCATGCATAGCTAGGATCACGACCCATCAACTGAACAAAATCTCGCAAGACGACTGCGAGCCTCCGACGGATCTCAATCAGCCAGTCATGGGCAGCCGGTCGATGCGGCGGTGAAAACCGCCAACTGAGCATCGAAAGCACGCTCGAAGGCGGGCCGCGCTTCGCCGCGGGCGACGTAGGCGGAGAGATTCGGATATTCCTCCAGAATGCCCGATCGTTTCAACCTGCGCAGCACCGACACCATCATCAGGTCGCCGGCGGTGAAGACACCGTCGAGCCAGTCGGCATCGCTAAGCCGGACGGAAAGGTCGCCCAATCGATCACGGATACCTTCCTCGACGAGAGGCCGGCGCTGCTCGTACCAGGGCTCGTCGAGGCCGCGGTTGATGATCGGCGGCTCCACCGTGCTGAGCGCAGCGAACATCCAGGTGATCGCGCGGGCGCGGGAATTCGCATCGTGTGGCAGCAGGCCTCTATGGCGCTCTGCGATATGGAACACGATCGCCCCGGACTCGAAGAGAGCGAGATCGCCTTCCTCATAGGCCGGGATTTGCCCGAAGGGCTGACGCGCGCGGTGCGCCGGCTCCTTCATCGCTTTGAACGAAACAAGGCGAACCTCGTAAGGCTGTTCCACTTCTTCGAGCGCCCAGCGAACGGGCATGTCACGCGCCAGTCCCTGGCCGCGATCAGGCGACCGTTCAAAGACGGTAATGGTGGGGGTGATCCTGTCGGTCATCGTCGTCTCCTTTTGGCCTGCTATCCGAGAGACGATTGAAACCGGACCGGTCCGACAACGCCAAAACCGGCAGCGAAGCATTTATTCATGTCTATTTCGGCTAAGTTCGGTTTGGATTGAGATGCCAGCTGATGTTTGCGTCAATGGCCCCCAGTTATTCAGTAATCATAAAGGGTTACCGGCGATCTCGGGCTTTTGTCGCTTTTCGCGCTGGTCGTTTCGCTGGAGAGGTCGGCGACTGATTTGAACTAAGTTATGGGAACAAAGCCGAGCCGATCGGCAGCGCGTTCTATCAAACGGCTCTCTCCAGAAAGGATCTGTAGCAGATCGCCTGCCTTTTCAGTGCCTTTGAAAGCTTTGTTGACGCGCTTGCCGTACGTGAATTCGACGAAGACTGGTAAGTCTGCAGCGACAAGTCGCTTCAACAGCGCCTCATAGATAAGCTTTCAAAAGTGCTCTACGGATACAGTTGTCTCTCACCGGATTCTTATAGACTATAAGAATTATCATGAGAGATCAGACTATTGATGCCCGTAATACACTCATTTTTTATCATGACATGAAGCGAGAACAGGAATATTGTGAATAGCTGTTGGGTTGCAAATCTTCTGGGGAGCACGCAAGTGTCCGACAGTGCCAAGACTAAGCGCCGAATGGGGCGCACTGCACCAACTGTGATCATAATCGAGCATTCTACACTGGCGCGCACCACCGTGGTGAAGCTTCTTGAGCATGAACTCGCCGGTTGGAACTTTATCGATTTGATCTCGACCGAGAGCCTCGACCGAGCTCTTGGAGCTGAGGTGCGTTTGATTGCATTGGATTTGGCCGGCAGAAGTATCGAGAGCACTAACCTGCGTGATGACCTTGCGGCCATTGCTGCACGTTTTCCTGAGGCTCCTATCACGTTGCTCTCAGGGACTGACGACGCCTTCATAGCCCGTCAGGCGCTCACGATGGGTATCCGCGGCTTTTTCACGACTTCACTGCCCATTGATATCGCCCTTGCCGGTCTTCGTCTTGTTCTGGCAGGGGGAACATTTTTCCCGCAGCTCATGGGAGCTGTTACAAACGGCTCGAACGAGCATATCCCGGTCAGAACCGAGGCCGAAAGAAGGCTGGACGACAGGATGCAGTACCTGGCGATTGCCGAATTCACTCCGCGGGAAGCGGATGTGCTGGCAGAGCTGCAAAGCGGCTGCTCAAACAAGGTGATTGCGGGAAAACTCAATCTGTCGGGGCATACGGTGAAGATGCATCTGCAGCACATCATGCGCAAGCTGCAGGCGCAGAACCGTACTGAAGTGGTTGCCCGCCTGGTTCAAAGAGCCGCCGGGCATGACGCCGCGCCGAGTTAGGCAGGGTCGCCAGGGAAGGGCGCTGTCGCAACGTGAGAAGGGCAGGCGCCACCCGGCGGGGACGTGATCATCAAGGAAGAAGTCGTAGAAGAGCTGCGCTGGAGCCGACTGACATCCCATCATCGCTCGATCCTCCGCAAATCAGTGCGACACGATTGAATCATAGGACACGAAGGTGGGCAATTGGCTCGTCTTCGCGATGTCAGTTCTTGTCGGCGTCACATGACCTATGCATATCTTAGCTGCATGAAGATACGGTTGATCTCTGCAGATTTGTTCAGCTTTGAAGGAAACCTGGATTGGACGAATCCTGTCGCGATCCGCATCGAGCTTTCAAATAATTTTGCCATCAGAGTACGCTGCTCCGGCGATGGAGAGAGTGTCATCGCGGACGATCAAGCTCTTGAAGGTCCCGTTGACATGGCAGAATTCGGGAAGATTGAAATCCACCAACTCATAGATCACATCGACGAAGCGATTTTAAGCTCTGAGATCGCCACGGTGAATGAGGTTTTGGGCGGAAACAGTAGTGTCGTCGGACTAGCTTTCATCAACAACGAAACGACAATGCTCTGCATCTGGAACTACGGCGACGAGCTACATTACGGGGACTTTACCGCGATGGCAGAGCAGGATTGGGGAGCGGCACTCCGTGTCTCCACCAAATGCTACGACTTGAGATAGGGGTAGTGCCGCCCTTTCAGCATCAATAGGTTCGCCGATCTGGTTTTTCAACGATATCGGCCGGAAGCTGCCGAGTGACTTCGGCCGGATCGCGCCAATTGTGGTCAAACTGCTTTCATGATCTTTTCCGTCCTGACAGCGCCTGTCCGGAGAGAACCATGTGTCCAATCCAGCAAGAACAACTTCAGCGGATATTGATCTTCGGCAATGGCGGGACCGGTAAGAGCTGGCTCGCTCGTCAGATCGGTGTCTTGATCGGCTGTCCAGCGATCCATCTCGATGATGTGCGTTGGGTTCCCGGTCAGTATGGGATAGCGCGAAACAATCGACTCGTGTTCGACGAGGTCGTTGAAGCTGCAAAGGCAGAGGCCTGGTTGATGGAAGGGGTCTACGGCTGGCTGGCGGAGGCTGTGCTGGAGCGAGTGACGACCTTGGTGTGGATCGACCTTCCCGAGGATGAGTGCGTCGCGAATGCAACAGCTCGAGGCACTCAAGGTGGTGGCAGCGAGGAAGGTTTCAAAGAACTGATCGAGTGGATCAAAGAGTATCGCCAGCGCAAGGACTCTTCGACCTCCTATTCAAGCCATCAGAAGCTATTCGATGCCTATGCAGGTTCCAAGATAATCCTCAGGAACAGGGCTGAGATCGGCGCATATGTAGAGAGTGTCCGTGCGATGACCGCTTAGGGCCTAGAGCAATCTCGAAGCACGTCGCATCAAACCTGTTCCAGGCGACGCGCTTCAGGAATTGATTTTTCGGATATCTTCGATGCCGGCCAGGACCGAGCCTCCAAGACCGAGCCTCGTTAGCCAAACCGTTCCACCAGGAAATCGATCACCGTCCGCAACATCGCCGTCGGCCGCCGGTTTGGCGCGTAGACAAGGTACATGGGGACAGGCCGGTAGGACCATTCCGGAAGCACCGGCTCGAGCCGCCCTTCGGCGATGTCAGCCGCCAGCAGCAATTCCGGCTGAAGCGCGATTCCCGCGCCGCTGAGCGCTGCCATGCGCAGCGCCGCACCCTGGTTGGTCGAGAATTTTCCGGAAATCAGTACATCGCGCATTTCATCTCCCGGCCCGATCAGGTGCCAGCGATCCTGCATGCGCCAATAGGAGTGGCCAAGGCAGAGATGGTGCGCGAGATCCTCCGGCGAGGCCGGCCGGCCATGGCGGGCGAGATAATCAGGCGAGGCTGCGAGAATCCGCCGATAGGGGGTCAGCGGGCGGGCGACCAGGCTGCTGACCGATAGCGGGCCGATGTGGATGCCGAGCTCGAAACCCTCGCCGACGAGGTCATGGACGTTGTTGTCGAGCGATAGCTCGATGCTGACGTCGGGATAGGCGTTCTGATAGTCGATCAGCGCCGGCACGAGGTTCTGCGTCCCGAAGCTCACCGGCGCAACCAGCCGAAGCCGGCCGCGCGGCGCCGATTGGAGTTCGCTTGCCGAAGCCTCGGCCAGCGCCACTTCGGCCAGCGCGCGCTTGCAGCGCTCGTAGTAGAGCTGACCAATCTCCGTCAGCTGATGGCGCCGCGTGGTGCGATGGATGAGCTTCGCCCCGAGCCGGGCCTCGATCGTCTTGATTTGCTTGGCAACCATGGCGGGCGACACGCGCGCGATCTCTGCCGCTGCCGCAAAACTGCCGGCGTCGATAACCCTGACGAACGTTGCCATGCCAGCCAGCTTGTCCGTGATTACCTACCTGTAGGTTTCGAATGGCGATACCTGCAGCTTATTTATCAACCGCGGCATTTACAACATAGTCGTCATGCCCGAGCCAAGGCGACGGGACATTCCAACGTGACCAAGGAAAAAACATGCCCATTCTTCACCTGCAGATGCATCCCGGCCGCACCGACGATCAGAAACGCGCCTTCGTGCGCGAAGCCACCAGGGCCGCCGTCGAAACCCTGGCGTGCCCGCCTGAATCGCTGGAAATCCTGATAACGGAGATCGGCAAGGATTCCTGGGCGGTCGGCGGCAAGCTGAAGTCCGAGGCCTAAAGCGTGTCGCGCAAAAGTGTGCAGCGGTTTTGCGATAACGACACGCGAAAACAAGAATCTAAAGTGCGACAAGCGAATCTGAAAGATCGCGACGCGCTTTAGAGACGGCCCGCGGTGCCTCGAGCATCGGCCCGGAAATCGCAATCGATTTTCGGGCAGCCTGATGCGATCGTCAAAGAGGCAGACCGTCTTTTGGGCACCCGCCAGCGCGTGGCCTTGGCGCCTTCAATCCCCGTTACCATTTCTCACGAATTGCCACTCGATACCGGTAATCCGCGTCGGCTTGACAATGTGCATGCGCGCCTGCAGCAGCCGGAGGGTTGGAACGAGCTTTTGGGGATCCGCAATCTCTGCAGGGACGGGTCTGCCCATCTCCTTGTAATGCGACTCCATTTCTTCCCTGAAGTCTCTGATATCGAAGGTGTCTACACCTGCGTTGTACCAGTCTACCAGGATGACATCGCATACAATATCAAGGCTGTTTGGGTCGTCGGCATCGAGCAGGGGCGGCATTGGCGGACCTTCTGAAGATGGAGTTCATCCTTAAGCGTCCCCCGAGGCAGTCTGTTCTGACGTCGTTTCGTCAGATAACTGGCGAAGACATTGGGGCTCGCCACCCAGCACCAAGACGAGCCCCAGCCCCGGTGCTTGTCTCATCTGCGCCCTTCACCGTGACAATGCGATTAGACGCCCGCGCATGACGCGCAGCAATTCGACCAGTTGGATTAACTCGGCGGTTCGCGCCAGAAAATCCCAGTTTCTGCGGGATTTTTTTCGCCTGGAGCTTGCGAATAAACCTGTGGATAAAATTGGAACCGTGCATTGTGATTAGCCTGCTGCGACCACTGGTTAATCCTCTCGGTCCGGTAGCGCCCATCTACCCATACGGATCGTAATCCACCGCCGCCTTGTGGGCGGCAAGGTACGAACGGCGCGAAGTCCGAGACCTGTCTCACTTGATGTCAGGGCGCGGGGTGAACGCTTATGGCGTTTTTGAGCGATGGCCGAGATCGGCCCAACTCGAACGCTCAATTTAGCTTGGTGGAGGACCGCTCGCGAGCCTAAAGCTGTCCTTCAGCGTTTTCGCTTCCCTATTCGACAACTTCATCAGCTCGCTCGATCATGGCTTTTGGAACGACGAGTCCTAGTGCAGTCGCAGCCCCCTTATTGATCGCCAGGGCGTACTGTGCCGCGTACTGAACGGGCAGATCGTCGGGCCTTGCTCCCCGCACGATTTTGTCGATGTACACGGCGGACATGCGCCATTGGGTACCGAGATCCTGCCCGTAGCTGACCAGCCCGCCGCTCCTGACCATTTCGGCGATGCCGTATATGGCTGGCACCCGGTGCTTCGCCATCGCTTCCACCACCGCTTTGCGGTTCGCAAAGGGAAACGTGTGGGGCACCACAATCATGCCGGCGCGGGTATCTCCTGCAACGTCGGCAGCGGCACGTTCGATATCGTTCACGGTATCGACGTGGACCTCGCCGATTTCCGCGCTCTGAGACGCGACGGCCTTCCACCCGGCAAGCGCGGCAGGCGAGACCGAGGCCGGATTGGAGAAGATCGCCAGACGATTGATGCCTGGGGCGATCTCCTTGAGGTGGGACACCCATTTGGCCGCGATATCGGCCTGAAATCCAGCAATTCCTGTCAGATTCCGGCCTGGGTGGTCCAAGCTGGCGACGAGGCCCGCCGCGACCGGATCGAAGGTGCCGACAAAGACGATCGGTGTGGTCGTCATCACCTGCGCAAGGGCGGTTGCCGCGGCCGTCGAAGCGGTGACCACCACATCGATTGGAAGCGCGGCTAGCTCGCTGCCGAGACGCCGGAACGCCGCGACCGTCCCATCTGCCTGACGGACTTCGAGGGAAAAGGCACCCTCGTCGAACCAGCCAACGTCCCGCAGACCATCCCGCAACGATGCCAGGAATTGATCATTGCCGGGCACAGGTAGAAGCACTCCAATCCGTACAGGTAGGTGAGGCTGCATTGTGTCCTCCGTGATGCGACGCCTGTGGGCAGCAATCTTCCGAATTCAGGGTCTGCATTGCAAGCAGCCGACGGAGCGGTCTGATCCCGCCTACAGCAGCTTTCGGTCCGAAGCGGCCATGATGCCCGGTCGCATCTGCGGCCGAATCCCGCAAATCCGCCACGCCGCTACCCATAGACATCATAGTCCACCGCCGCCTTCACCCGGTCCCCGCCCGGTGACGCAGCTTCTTGACCACTGGCTGCGTGAAGGTCAGCGCCAGCGCATCACCCTCATTGGGCGAGGGCAGGCCGCGGTCCTTGATGTCTTCCTTGCTTTCGAGCTGGATCTTGCCGTCCAGCCGCGCCACGGTCTCCGGGCCTACCAGATCCTGATAGAGCGCCTCATTGGCGGGATCGATCGCGCCGCTGATCGAGTGTTTCGACTGGGCTCCGGCTCCTTGGGGCTGTCGCTGAGGAAAGCAGTTAATCAGCATATAATCGGATTATTGACAAAATTTCGTTGAAAATGCTAATTTGACCCGCAAGCGAGGTATTCTATGCTCTACAAGCTTGAGATCGAAAACTTCTTCTCCATCCGCGATCCGCAGGTGCTCGACCTGACGGTGGACGGAAAAGTGCCTGATCCTGAAGGCCGTTATGCTCCCATCTTCGAGGGCGCGGACGTGCGCGCGCCGAAGGTCGTCGCGCTCTATGGCGCGAACGCCTCGGGCAAAACGACGGTGTTGCGCGCGCTCGAATTCGTTGTGACGATGATCCGCGACAGCGTAGTGCGCACTGCGCCAGGCTTCGCTGGTATTGAGCGTTTCAACGATGTGGAATCCGCCAATCGGCCGATCCGGTTCGCGATCGAGCTGGGCGGTATCATGAACCTGACGCCGGAAGTCTATCAGCGCGCCACAAACGGCGAAAAGGTCGAGCAAGGCACTTACCGCTACGAACTGGAAATCGAACTCAAGGACGGGCTCGCCGTACGGATTGCGTCCGAGGCGCTGCGCCAGAGGCCGAACGGCCTAGGGAAATGGCAGCGAGTCTATGAACGCGATGCCGAGGGCAAGGTGAAGGACTCAAAGACCTTCAGCCTCTCGGGCTTCCAGCACCTCGTGAAGACACTCGCCGGCAATCACACGGTGCTGTCGTCGTTCGCGAAATTCCAGCACCCGACCGCGCAGGTTCTCGTGGATACAGCGCGCAAAGCCGTCTTCCAAATTGAGCCTGTGCACTCCTTCGCCGATCGCGACGTGATCGACTATCTGAAGAACCAGCCCGACGTCGTCTCGCGATTGAGGGATGAGCTAAGTCGCATCGACGTGGGTGTGGAAGGGATGCGCTTTCAGAATACGGACAACGGGCCGCTGCTGCTGTTCAAGCATGCGGGGCTTGAGGTCGAAATGCCTTGGCTGATGGAAAGCCACGGCACGCGGGCCTTTATCAAAATGTTCCCGTTCATCGTAAGCGCGCTGGACACGGGTGGTATCGCCGTGATCGACGAAATGGACGCGGCCATTCACCCGAACATGCTGCCCGAGCTAGTACGATGGTTCTATGCGGCTTCGGGGCGCAACAAATTCGAAGCACAACTCTGGCTTTCCTGCCATTCGGCTTCGCTGCTTGATGACCTCAACAAAGAGGAAATCGTGATCTGCGAAAAGGATCGGCAGGGCCGCAGCCATCTTTACAGCCTTATGGACGTGAAGGTGCGCCGCGACGAGAACCACTACCGCAAATATCTGAGCGGTGCATACGGCGGGGTTCCACATCTCGGATGAATCGTCGTCGCACGCCATATATCGAGCTTCGCCGTCCGGTATATATCGGCTGTGAGGGCGCGTCAGAAGTCGGTTATGCCGGTTTTCTGCAAGACTTGATCCGCGATGCCAATTTGCCGGTGCACCTGCACGTTGACGAATTAGGGCCTGGGGCAGGCGATCCGCTGTCGCGTATCGAAATGGCAGTGCTGCGCCTGAAGCTGCTCGAGAGAAAACGTGGTGCACCTGCGGAACGCTTCGCGTTTTTGGATTTTGACCAGGCCGAGCGCGATCCGCAGCGCGCCGAGCGAACGAGCAAGCTCGCGGCCGACAACCGAATCACGATCCTCTGGCAACGACCCTGTTTTGAGGCGGTGCTGCTGCGCCATCTGGAGGGCAAGGCGGCCCACCGCCCGCCCGATACGCCGGGGGCGATAAAGGCGCTCGAGAAGGAATGGCCGGAATACAAAAAGCCCATGACGCGCGCCAATCTAGCGCGCCGAATTGATCGGGATGCCGTCCTGCGGGCGGCAGCTGTTGAGGCCGAACTGCAAGCCCTGCTACGCTGTATTGGGGTGCTCTAGCTATCGGATACGCGCGACTTCCACGCGCTCGGCAACGGTCAACTGACGGCAACGGCAGCTTCACCACGCACTTCCCGGAACCGGACATTCCTGAATCGGCCCTATGGCGGCCATGATGTCCGGTCGCATCTGCGGCCGAATCCCGCAAATCCGCCACGCCGATCTACCCATAGACATCATAATCCACCGCCGCCTTCACCCCGGTCCCCGGCCGGTGACGAATCTTCTTGACCACCGGTTGCGCGAATGTCAGCGCCAGCGCATCCCCCTCATTGGGCGAGGGCAGGCCGCGGTCCTTCATGTCTTCCTTGCTTTCCAGCTGGATCTTGCCATCCAGCCGCGCCACGGTCTCCGGGCCTACCAGGTCCTGATAGAGCACCTCATTGGCGGGATCGATCGCGCCGCCGGCCTTCAGCCAGCGCTTCATCTGGCCCCAGATATAGGCGCGCATATTGTAATAGCCGGGGTCCAGGACCTTGGTGGAGCCGAACCAGACGAGCTGCCAGGGGCGGCCCATGACCGTGCCGGCGCTGACGATGCCGGTGCCATAACCGGCGTCCACGAAGACCGCATCGGCCTCATACTCGTCCTCCAGCCGGGCGATGAGATTGGCGACCTCGATATCATTGTCGTTGCGGGCAATGGTCGCTAGCCGCTTCGAATAAAGGCCCTGGCGCAGCATGATCACGGTCGGATCATCGCCCGTCCAGGCGGGGTCGATGCCCAATATGACAGGCGCGAAAGCATATTGCTCGGAGCGAAGATGGGTGCTGCGCGCCCTGTCTGCATCGTCGGCGGAGATGAACTGCATGGCGGACTGGCTCGGAAACTGGCCGCGCACGCGCACCTTGACGATATCGCTATCCTCGCCGTGATCGTCCACGAGACGTTGAAGGAACTGCTTGTTGGTGCCCGGCACCGAGCGGCTGTCGATCTGCCTTCCCACCCAGCGGTGGCGGAAGCGGCGGAAACATTCGCGAAAACGGCCGCTGTTTCTCGTCGGGTTGCCGAAGACGATCCAGATGATGACGGTGTCCTCATCCGTCAGCGCGCCCTCGGCCACTTCCCAGACCTTGTCATGGATCTTCGAGGCCTCGTCGAAGAGCAGAAGGATGATGCGGCCCTTGTTGTGCAGGCCGGCGAAGGCCTCCGTATTGTGCTCGCTCCAGGAGATGAAATCCTGCCGCCAGCTTTCGCTGCGATCGGGATCGCGCGACTTGATCGACATGGCCTGCACATCGAACCAGTGGGCGGTGATCGAGAGGCGAAACCATTTGCCGATCTCGGGCGCCGTCTTGGTGCGCAGCTGGCCCTCGGTATTGGCTGTCGTGACCACCTTGCAATCGGCAAAGCAGGACATGGCCCAGTTCGAGAGCATGCCCATTTCCGCCGATTTGCCGATGCCGTGGCCGGAGGCGACTGATATCTGCAGCGGCTGGTAGCGGGTTTCGGGGTCGGCCAGATGGGCGCCGATCAGATCGTTGATCTCGTCCTGCCAGGGGCGCGGGCCATCGTAACCTGCGAGTTCGCCCACACCCCAGTCCCAGGCAATCTGGCTCCAGCGCTTCGGGCTGAAGCGGCAGCCGGCGGCAAGGTCGATGATCTCGTCATTGGGATCGCTGACTTCGCTGCCGGAGGGCAGGGGCTTTCGAGGCATCATGGGCCTATTGCGCCTCGCCATCATTGCCTTCACTGCGCCTTTGCGCCCGCTCCAGTCGCTCGGCAAGCGCGCTCAGGCCCTTATGCTCGACGATCTCCTTGAAGGCATTGATGCGGATATGCTTGCCGATCAGCTCCAGCCGGCGCAGCCGCTCGGCGAATTTCACCTTTTTCACATGGCCGATTTCGCGACGCTCCTTGCCCGTGCCCTCGTAGAGCGCGGAGATTTCGACATCCGTCACCAGCCCCTGCCGCCAGATGGCAGGCCATTCCCGGATCGGCTTGAGATCGCCATTCTCGTCATAGAGATCGCCGAGATCGGCCTCGGCTTCGGCCGCGAGCCGCGTCAGCAGCCAGTCCGCATCGATCCTCGTGCGCTCGGAGCGCTCCGCCTTCGCCCTTGCTATGGCTGCGGCGATATCAGGCTTCTTCAGCAGCTGATAGGCAGTCACCGCCGCTGCGCGCGTCGAATAACCCGCCCTTATCGCCGCCTGCGCGCCGATGGGATCGACGAGATATTCCTCCACAAAGCGCTGCTGCCGCGCCGTCAATTCGCTCATGCCATCACACCTCGGTTTGCCGAGGAGATAACCTGATAATGGTTGGTGCAATGAACGGAAAGGCAACGGAGAATTGTGAACGACGGGCGGGAACCTTTCCGGAGCCTATGCGTTTGGTGCCTCAGCCGCTTTTCGTGCCACGCCATTCCGGAGGAAAATGGATCGATCTGCCTACCTCAAAGCAAGAAATTCCCCGTGGAATACGCTCGTCACACATATCCAAATCTTAACGACCTGATCTTTTGAACGAAAAGCTATTCGTTACGCGAAGCATTGAATTGATTAGGGATTTATTAGAATAGAGGAGCTCGCTGATGCTTGAAAAACTTAAGAATGCTATCGGTGCATCTGAAAAGGCGCGCCGAGACAGGGAAATCAGCAGAATTGGCTATAGCGAAGAGCCTTCGAGGCTCGTCGTCGAATTTTCCGACGGCAGCTTGCACACCCATGTCGATGTCATCGAAGGGCACATTGTCGGCCTGCGCATTGCCGAGGACAAGCTGGATTTCTACGAATCCCAGATCGAGCCGTCGAACCGCCCGCTGGAAGCCGAAGGTGCGGGGCGGAGATGAGCCGAACCCATCACGGGCAAGGGGGCGAGCACGGGGGGCGGCATGACTACGCGGCAGGTGCTGCTGCCGCGCCCGGCCAGCGCGGGGCGCAGTCTCAAGACATCTCCGGGGATCCCGGCACCCGCCCGAGGGTGGCGACGCTGGAACTCGCATCGCATCTGATCAGGGAGATCACCTATGATCCTGCGACAAAGGTCCTCGAAGTCGAGCATCGCCTGAAAGGCCGCCGCCGATATTTCGACGTGCCTCCCGCCGTTGTCCTGAACCTGATCACCGCGCCATCGCCCGGCTGGTATTACACGCAGCACATCCGCGATGCCTTCCCCCGCGACGACGAACCCCATCGGCACTTTTCCTTCCCCCGGCTTTTCTCCCGCAGCCCTCATCACTGAGACAGGCAGACCATCGGAGCCGCGGCCCGATGAGGGGCCGATGCTGCAGGCATGGCTGCAAACGGGGCTAAG
Source organism: Rhizobium sp. 01T444 (assembly GCF_056398305.1). Lineage (NCBI taxonomy): Bacteria > Pseudomonadati > Pseudomonadota > Alphaproteobacteria > Hyphomicrobiales > Rhizobiaceae > Rhizobium > Rhizobium sp. 01T444. Next base: position 49,875 of record NZ_JBFTPD010000028.1, on the reverse strand, counting down.
TCATTGATCCTGAATAAGTGATCCAGGAAAGCGAAAAAACTTTTGTATTTTTTTCCGTCGTCAGGTGCTCTCTCTTAATTTGAATCTCTTTACGCGTATTTTTTAGGGGTAAGTGGATCACTTATTCAGAATCAATAACTTAGCCTGAATTTAGGCCGTTTTTGCCGCACTATTCCAAATTCTTATTCATTTTCAGGTGGTTAGGGGTGAAAGAAGGAAGAATGCGAACTGGTGGCGGCGTTTTTTTGGCTCTCTCGCGACGCCCAACCCGCCCTCCGGCCAGGTCCGACATGCGGACCGCCTATAGTTACGAATGTGCTAATTCAATGATAGATAGCATTCTGCCAAAGTGAAAAGGTAGCCTAACAAGGCCGTAAATCTTTATTTCACAGCGTCTTTCTTTGCACTTGACTGTCGCTTACGGCAGGCGCTCTTTCCTCGTTATTTCAGATATGCTACTATAAAGTGAGTTAGGGAGGGTAACATGCGTATCTTCGTTCTGCTCATCGCCATAGGCCTCAGCGTATCGACCATGGCAGTCGTTCCGCCCGCTGCGGTAGCGGGGCCATGCGACCCGAATGTCGCTCGCTGCTAGCGAGGAAAATCCGGATCCACCGGCACTGACTGGTTCCGCTTGAGAACCTGCGAACGCCACTATTTCTGGAGGGGCGGATGGATAATCCTTGGCCGGCGGATATCCCGTGGTCGCTGTGGAAGTACCAGGGCCTTAGCCTCAGCGACATGCCGCAGCTTCCCATGATGGGCGTCAGGTTCGATCCGTCTTTCCTGTACGCCTTCGCCTTCGGCTGCCTTTTCGTGGTGTTCTTCTCCTGGCCGCGGTTCAAGAGCAAGGGGCGGAACATCAATGCCACCTCCGAAGCGCTGCGCGAATTCGACCCCACGGATCTTGGCGGCCAGAATTCGCTCCACAGGGCCTATTTCATCTACGCGGGCGCGCTGCTCCTGCTCTATGTGTCGCTCACCTTCTTCGGCAAGCTCATCTTTCAGGCAACGCAGATGATCCCCGTTGCCGGCATCTCTGTCGATGTCGCCGAACTGAAGTTCGACAGCCCGCAATGGCCGCTGACACTTGCCTTCGCGTTCGCAGGGCTCGCGGATATGCTTCCGCCCGTGCGGCTCGCTGAGGAGTGGCTTCGAAATCGGGCTTTCCGGGCGGCCGGCATCCCCGTGCGTGTCGAACAGACGACACGCAGCCTCATAGCCACGCTCGAGGAACCTTCCGTTCGTCCCCCTAAGAACGATAAGGAAGACCGAGACAAAAGCGCGGGCTCCCTTCGCGCGCTGTTGAATGGCTATCGCGAGAATTGGGAAGAGCAGATCGAGAGCAATGAGCGCTTCAAACGGTTGCTGGGGAAGCGGCTTTCCCGAAGGAAGGAACTGGTCAGCCTCCTGTCGCACTTAGAGCTCCTGGTCGTTTGGGCCAAGAACACCCGTGGCAGCTGGCCGGGAGCCGAGGTTTCAACGCGCGTGCGGGAGACCGAAAGAAAGTTCGTGGACCTGGCGGACAAGCTGCTGAACGAGGGGCAGCGGAGGCTGCGGGAACCCGTCGATCCGGCGAAACCCGACACGCATTTCAGCGAAACCCGGTTCGACGACTATCTTTCGAACGTCATCAAGGACGCAACCGCGATCCGTTTCGAGTTGGTGACCCTGCTGGCGATCTTCCTCGAGCGCGATCCCGACTTTCGAGGGCCGGGCAAGCCGTCGCACCCGGCTGATGTTCACGCTATCGACGCTCTTGCCGATCTGCTGTGGGACACGGACCGGCCCGATGCGGTCGGCAGCGGGCCGGAAGCCGGGCTTCTGGTATCGCTCATTCCGGTCTTCATTCTCTTCGCCGCCGGCGCTTGGAAGGGGGTGCAGGAGCTTGCCGGCCAGTATGTCGAAACGACAAATCTCGCCGGCGTCCTGCTTACCGCCCTCCTGGAAACACTGACGATCGCTTCCCTTACCTGGCTGCCTCTTCTTGCGGCATTTTCGCTCCGCCAATATCGATGGGACACGAAGGATTGGGCCGGAACACAATCAAAGGGGCAGCATAGCCATTCTTCGCGCTTGTCGCAGATCATGGCCTGCCTTGCGCTTGCCCTGGCTGCATCGGTGATCGGACTGACCGGCGTCGCGATGCTGCGCGCCTTCGCGGTCGCTCAGAACGCGAACTATTTCAATGCGCTGCTCGTCGGCGGATCGAGTCCTTTCATACTCTATTACCCGACGCTGGCCGTCATCGTTCTTCCCATGGTCCCGATATGCCTGCTGGCGGCCGATCGGCGGGTTGACGGCGAACCCGTGCTTGGCCACGCCGTGGCTTGTGCTGCCGCGGTCCTTATCCTATCCATCGCCCACAGCTGGTTCTGGAATCCCGTCTGGGCTCGTGAATGCCTGAGTATGGCGACAATCGCGACCGCAGACTGCAGCCGCCGGTCGGATACCCTCAGTCGCCTGATACTGACGGTCCTGGTGTTTCTGTCGACCTGGATCTTGGGTCAGCCCGGTTCCAGCCACATGCGGTCGCCGATCGATGGGAAGAATGTTGGATTGGCCGTCAGCGTTATCGTGGCAGCCGCTTTTGCGCTCAGCACGCCGATGCTTGCCAAGGAGATCCGGGTCGGCTTTCGTGACGATGTCGAGCCATTTTCGTATCTCGCCGATGACGGACATGGAAAGCCTCACCATATCGGCTACCTGGCGGATCTATGCCATCAAATATTCGAAGGCGGAGAGTACACGATCGAGGAACAGTCGGTTACATCAGCCGACCGGTTCAAGCTGGTGAACGGGGAAACCGTCGACGGCAAGGAACGTATCCAGGTTCTATGCGATACTGTTACGATGCGCTTTTCCGGATCGCCGATCAGCGCCAACAGCGATGGAGGCGATCGCGAGGAAGGCGATTCAGGCGACGATGCCGAGGGTGGCGAGGGCCGGTCCAGACGCAACTGGAACAGCATCTACTCGCCGATCGTCTTTGCGTCCGGCGTCTCTTATCTCGACCGGTCGTCGCGCGAGGCGACGACGCGCGGTGGCGACGTTCTGATCGGTTATGTCTCGGCGACGACCGCCGCCGATGTCGCCCTCAAGAGCTGCCAGGTCGATCTCTTCAAGACGCTTGCGCCGACCCAGCGAAAGGCGATCTACGAGCGGTGCCGTTTTCTCGATGCGGCGGCGGCGACACAGCGCAGAATCCAGATGCTTCCGAAAGGCGCCACCCTGAGTGCTTCCGACCAGGCGGTGCTCAGGAAAGCGCTGCAGAGTGCGCTGTTCCTCGCGGACCTCGAGATTCAACCGAAGGAGCAGGCTACATCGTTCCTCCCGCTGCCGTCCCAGGTGATGGCGCACAAGCTCCTGGACACACTGAAGGAGATTTGTCCTCCGAAGAAGGAGGGCGAGCAGGCCAACCCGGAAAGCCCAGCGTGCAAGGTGGCGCTTCAGGCAAATCTGGGCAAGCTGGCATCAGCCGTTACCGATCCCCTATGCCCGTCATCCAAACCTGCAGCCAAGAAGGAAGATGGCGGCGATAAGGACAAGGACAAGAAGTCCTGGCGTGAATATCATTTCTGCCCCATGGAGGATTACGGGCAGCTCATCCAGTGGTTCTGCAGCCCGAGCCCCGGCTTGAGGCCGATCTTCATGGGCGATCGGGAGCTGATCCTCGGCAAGCTCGACAGCTGGAACGCCCGCAATGCGCCCTGCGTGGTGGAGCAGCCGACCGGCGCCGAATATCTGACCTATGAACCCTATGCTCTGCTCGTAAACCGGGACGATCCCGAGCTGGTGCAATTCGTGCAGACGCGCGTCTACCAGATCTTTTCCCACCGCTCGACGGCAACTGGGCTCTTTGCCTCCTATTTCCCCAAGCGCAGCATGTCTCCTGCGCTCGCCTATCTCTACCTTCTGAACGCGGTCGATCCGGAGCAGGGCTATCTCGTTCCCTGCGGCACGCCCGACAAGGCACAGAGTGCGGCAACAGGCCCACCCTTGGCGGCGCCGCCAGGTCTTGCTGACGACATCCAGTCCTGCGCCGACGAGGAGGAGATCGAACCGAAGTCCGCTCCTGCCGTGGCGAGATCCGGGCCGGCGGTCGCCGGCGAGCGGGCATGGTCGATCCTGTTTTCGATGCTGCGCGTCATGGGTTTCGTCGAGTAACCTTGCCGCCACCATGATCCGGCTCAGGGGTGCGGGGTGAGACCGCGATAGGGCGAGAGCCGCCCGTTCCGCGGTCTCAGCTCCCTCGATCTGTTCGCCCGATCGTGCCGATGCCAGCGAGGATCAGGTCGATGCCGGCGAGGAATTGCTCGCGGTCGTCATGGTCGCCGAGCTTCGTGGCCAGATGATGCACGAAGGGATATCGCGCCGGGTCTAGCTCGGTCCAGCTTGCGGCGACGGCGCGGAGGGCGGCGGTCCTGTCCGTGCCTTGCGGCAGCAGGCGGGCATTGGCGGCATTCTGTCCGGCAACGCCGAGGATGTAATTGACGAGCGCCGACCCGGCATTAAACAGCGCCTCTTCGGGAACGCCGAGCGCCTGCAGCCTTCCGCCGATGGCTTCGAAGATCTCCAGCATCGCCGCCYGCCACGGCTCGCGAAAAAGATGGGTGCCGACCCAGGGGTGGGCGTCGATGGCGTCAAACAGACCGAGGGCAAAGGTGCGGATCGCCTGGCCCGGTTCGGCATCTTGCGCGACATCGGTCAGCACGCGGCCGATGATGGCGTCGGTGGCGGCGGTCAGCAATTCGTTCTTGTCGGCGACATGCCAGTAGATCGCCCCGCTGCCTGTCGAGAGACGCGCGGCGAGAGCGCGGAAGGTCAGGGCATTTTCGCCCTCGGCATCGAGGATATGGATCGCCGCTTCGACGATCCTTTCCTTTGAGAGGGCGTCGGTGCGCCGCTCGCTGCGTTGGGTCCTGTTTGGGCGGGTTCTGGTCCGCTGGGTCTTGATTTGCTGATTCCTGATTTTCATGGGCTGCATCTTGACATGAATGGAACGACGTTCCAATTACTATCTATGGAACACCGTTCCAATCATCTTCGGAAGGGAATGTAATGACTGCAACAGTCGCGATCGTCGGGGCAGGCCTCGGCGGCCTCACGCTTGCCCGCGTCCTCGCCGTCAACGGCATAGGGGCCACGATCTACGAGGCGGAGCCTTCGGCCGAGGCCCGCACACAGGGTGGCCAGCTCGATATTCACCCGCATAACGGCCAGCGGGCGCTGGAGGATGCCGGCCTCACCGAGGCGTTCCGCGCCATCATCCATCACGGCGCCCAGGCCGCACGCGCGCTTGACCAGCATGGCGCGGTGCTGCTGGAGAAGGCCGATGACGGCGCGCTCTCGCGCCCGGAGGTGTTGCGCGGCGATCTGCGTCGCATCCTCATAAGCTCCCTGCCTGCGGGCATGATCCAGTGGGGCAAGAAACTCACCGGCGTTGCGGCACTCGGCGCCGGCCGGCACGAACTGAGCTTTGCCGACGGGACCAGCGTCGCCAGCGATCTGCTTGTCGGGGCAGATGGTGCGTGGTCGAAGGTGCGGCCGCTGCTTTCGGATGCCAAGCCCGCCTATGTCGGCACGGCCTTCATCGAAACCTATCTCCATGATGCCGATGTCCGCCACACGGCTGCGGCAGAAGTGGTCGGCAACGGCGCGATGTTTGCGCTTTCGCCGGGCAAGGGCATCGTCGCCCATCGCGAGGCGGGCGGCGTGCTGCACGCCTATATCCAGATGAACCGCTCGCCCGAGTGGATCGCCGGCATCGACTTTTCCGATGCCGCTGCGGCAAAGGCCAGGATCGCCACGGAATTTGCAGGCTGGGCGCCGGCGCTCACTGCACTGATCACCGAAAGCGATACGGCGCTCGCCCCGCGCCTGATCCATGCGCTGCCGGATGCGCACCGGTGGCCGCGGGCATCAGGCGTGACGCTCATCGGCGACGCCGCCCACCTGATGGCGCCATCGGGCGAGGGGGCAAACCTGGCTATGTTCGACGGCGCTGAGCTCGCAAAGGCAATCGCCGCGCAGCCCGACAATATCGAAGCAGCGCTCGCCGCCTATGAAGAGCCGATGTTTACCCGCAGCGCGACGGAGGCGGAAGGCGCCCGCTTTATCCTGGATCTCTGCGTCGGCGACCGCGCGCCCTATGGGCTGGTCGATTTCTTCACCGGCAAGCTCGGGCAGGGATGAGGCGCTAGAGCCTTTCCGTTCTTCTCCGAATCACGGAAATTCTCTAACTCTTTGTTTTCACGCAATTCTGGACGCAAAACCGCTGCGCACTTTTGCTGGAATTGCTCTAGGCGGCCGTCACCATTTGTAATTCACTCGGCCGGTCGTATCCGACACGTGCGTGCGCGCCTTTCCCTGCGGAAGCTTGCTGCTTTGCCCAACCGACCTCTGCTGCACGGATTTGGCCGGACACTTGACGGCGTGGCCGGCGGCGTTCCTGCAGGCTGCCGCTGAGGCGGGATTGGCGGAGGTCATGGCGATGGTGACCGCTGCAAGCAGGATGGTACGAAGCATCGGCAGTCTCCCAGTTTTTTGCAACCGGATGGAGATTAAATTTGCCGATGCTGGTGTCAAGCCGTACCGCGTCCGCACTCTTCCCGGCGAGGCGATGACCCTGTAAACTGGCCGAACGTGTGCCAGACCATCTCATGCGGAGGCTCTCTATGGCCGAGGTCTTGTTGTTCCACCACGCACAGGGGCTGACCCCGGGCGTGCGCGCCTTCGCCGACGACATCAGGGCCGCCGGTCACGTCGTGCACACGCCTGACCTCTTCGACGGACGCACGTTCCAGAGCATCGAACAGGGTCTCACCTATATCGGTGAGACCGGATTCGACGACATGCGGGAGCGCGGCGTCCGCTTGGCCGACAAACTGCCCTCGGGGATCGTCTATGCCGGGTTCTCGTTCGGCGTGCTGCCGGCGCAGAAGCTCGCGCAGACACGGCCAGGAGCCCGCGGAGCCCTGCTTTTCTACTCCTGCCTGCCGATCAGCGGCACGTGGGCCTTCGGCCCCTGGCCGGACGGCGTCCCGGTGCAGATTCACGGTATGGACAACGACCCGGTCTTCGTCGGCGAGGGGGATATCGACGCGGCCCGCGAGATCGTGGCGAAGGTCGAGGACGCGGAGCTTTTCCTGTATCCCGGCGACCAGCACTATTTCGCCGACAGCTCGCTCCCATCCTATGACGCGGATGCAACCGCGTTGCTCACGATCAGGGTGCTTAAGTTCCTGGATCGCGTTTGATCCATTCCTGCGCCCCCGCAAGCGGAACGACCGGCGGGCATGGGCAGGGAGAGTGTGTGTCAGTCCGGGTAACAGGCAGCGATTGACCTGCCAGGGCGAAGATGTAGCCTGCGCCCATGCACAATGCGCTGCTCGACTATGCCGATCTCATTTCGCTGCTGACGGCCGTCGGCACCTTCGTCGCGATCGTCGCCGGCGTCGTCGAGCTCATCAAGGCGCGCCGCGCCCATGTGAAGGAGAAGGAGCAGGAGTTCAACAGCTCCTATCTGACGATCAGCGATGCCTATCACCGGCTGCTCGAACTCTCCGTCGAACATCCCCACCTCGGCATCTTCCCCTGGCAGGAAGAACCCGCCGACCTCTCCCCCGACGACCTCGTCAGGCGCGACATTTTCTACGAGATGATGATCTCGATCTTCGAGCGCGCCTTTCTGGAACGGCACAAGACGCCCGAGATAACAGAGCATTTCTGGCCCGGCTGGGAGACGTTTCTGAGAAGGCAGATCGAGAAGCCGTCGTTCCGGAAATATTGGGGGATTTTCGATGGGGAGGGGGCGTTCGGGGCGTATGATGCGCGGTTCGAGGCGTTTGCTAGGGGGCTCGATAGCGGACAGGCGGGTGGTCAGGGAGGAGGATGAGGTTGGATCAGATGGGTTCGGTATCCGGATGAGGCGCTGTCAATCTCAATTTCCCTCATTCCGGGGCCCTCGTGCCAGCACCAGGAGGAGATGAGGGAGGCGACCGCCCCAAGCAAGGACAGTGTAGGCGGCTTCGATAGCTATTGATGAGCCCTTTAGGCTCCATCTTTACCAATCGTAACTCCGACGCTTTCTGCGCTGGTGATCTCCAGGTGTCGCATGATGTTTTGCAGATAGATGCCAGCGTCGATCGTCCTGGACACGCCACTTCTGATATTCACGCGCGCATATGGCTCGAGATTTCTGAGAATGGTCTCTGGTTTGATCCCAAGCCGCGAGGCGAGGTAGGCGTATTCGGCGGCTCTTAAGGCGCCGTGCGAATGATCCCATGGCATCCAGTCGTCGTTGCGGATCAGGAGATCGCAAAATTGTTCGAGCGATGTTATTGCCGCAGCCCTTTTGCGGATCAGCATGCCGATATCGGCCGCCGCCCGCTCGATGAGCGGCTCTAGGCGATCGCCATAATCGCTGAGCCGCAAAGAGGAGCGCGGACTCCAGCTGCAATGCATTCCGACCTGACAGCGCGCGTTGAATGAAAATGTCTCTGGCTTTCTGTGGCCGTAGACCGGCCCGCCATACAGGATCAGGCATTCTTCGGCGAAGGCGAGGGCTTGCGGGTTTCTGAGGCCAAAATCGCACGCGATATTGTTGATCGGCTTTCCGAACAGGTTCCATTCCACAAGGCTTTCAACGCCGCCAATGCCTGGCCGGCGATAGAGAAGGCCGCTCACTTTGACGAAGTCGAGGCTCTCCATCATTCTGTCGAGCGCGGTCTTGATGTTCCGCAGCGAACTCACGGCCTTCTCGATCCCCTCAATTCCGGTTTGTGGCATCTGTAAGCTCAATCCGGCATCATCGCTACGGCCTGAAAGAACCGGTCCTGACTGGTTTCCACGATTTCCCCTCCAAGTCGGTCGAGCCCATCTCGGCAGGCATCGCGCACCATCAGATTCATGACATAAATCCACTATCAGCTACTGTGCCATTCCCGCGCAGGTCAAGTTGCATACCAGTGAAACTCCCCGGCAGGATAGCCCGAATGATGGCATCCTCAAGATAAAATCTACCAAAACGGCTTAGCCCAATTCTTGCAATCATCAGGGGTGGTGCAGGCATTATTGTCGCGATAATATCAACCGGATCTGCGGGTGGGCCGGACCTGTAACCTCGACTTGGAACTTGTTGAAGGCCCAACGTATTGTTTAGCGTTGTTCTATCGATCGAGGAATAAAAATGTCTTCAGAGTCCACGCGTCTCACATCCGAAGCGATGACACTATCGGCCGCTGCCGTTTTGAACTCGCTCATCTCCGTGCTTGGCAATAAGGGCCTGCTTTCTCCCGAAGAAGAGCGGGAAGTCTATCGCACCGCCGCCGAGATGATCGACGAAGCCTCCGGCGACGACGAGGATGGAACCTACGAGCTGGCGCGTGAGCTGATCGAACTCAGGCTTGCCGATACCTAGGGCAAGTCCGTTTTTCTGCGGGCCGTGGAAATGCTCTACTCCTCCTGATCATGCGAGCGCTTGAGCAGTCGAAGCATTGCATGGTGAAAGACGGCGCGCTCCTCGGCCTTCCAGTCATCAGTCAGTTGCTCGAACACCTCTTCCTGCCAATGGTGGGCGTCGACAAGCAGTCGCTGGCCCGCCCTGGTGACAGCGACCACGCGTTCGCGGGCGTCGCGAGGAGAGGGGTTCATTTCCAGATATCCGGCTTCCACTGCATCCCTGACGAGACGGGAGGCGCCACTTTGATCGATGCCGATTTCACGGGCCACGGAATTGATCGTCGCAGGCGCCCGCTTCGAAAGGGAGTCGGTCGCCTCGGTGGCGAGGACATATCTGCCGTTCTGCTCCATCGAGCGGCTAGCAGGAGTGCTCGAGCGACGGGACCAGTGCCGGATGAACTCGAACAGGGTCTGTCCGGGACCGCCGGTCTCTTGCTGCGAAGGGTCTTCGTCCGGGTCTCTCATTCGCTGGCGGCCATTTCGCGGCAGATGAATGCGAGTTCCAGCGCCGAGCTCAGATCGGGCAATCTCAGCGCTGCCGATATTTTGGCGCCGGTGACGCGAAAGACCGTCGCCACGCGCATCGGCCCCGGGCTTTCCGGCCATGACGCATCCTGTTCGACCACCATCAGGCGATCGCTGACCGGATGCCAGGATCGCGCCACGAGCTTGATCCCCGACCTTTCCACCCAGCCGGCGAAGTCGGCGGGCGAGATGGGGCCGGCACCCTTCGGGCCTAGCACCACGACCGGGTCGCTCACTGCCGCTGCAGCCCGCGTCGGATCGCCGGCGTTCACTGCTTCGTGCCACCGGTTGATTGCGGATTCGAGTTTTGTTTCCATCTGGCAAATATATGCGATTCGCATACATATTGCCAGATGCCGTTTGATCGCGCCGCCCGCACGACGGATTTCATCCGCATTCCTGAAACCGATTGCGATTTAAAACCGGTCGAGTTATCCTGCAGCTGATTGCATGACGCAACCAGAATGGCGCCGGCCCGGCGCTCCGGGAGGAGGAAGAGAACATGGCCAAGCTTGTTTACGGAAAGAACGTGTCACTGGACGGCTACATCGACCATCAGGCGTTTGCGCCCGGTCCCGTGCTCTTCCGTCATTTCATCGAGAGCGTGCGGGGCGCGGCAGCCATCGTTTACGGTCGCCGCATGTACGAGATCATGCGTTATTGGGATGACGACCACGCTGAGTGGGACGCGGCGAGACGCGAGTTTGCGGCGGCGTGGCGGGGCCAGCAGAAGTGGGTCGTGTCGCGCTCGCTGAGCTCGGTCGGCCCCAATGCCACGCTTGTCGGGGAGGGGCTCGAAACGGTCCTACGCGGGTTGAAGGACCGGCTTGCCGGGGAGGTCGGCATTGGTGGATCGGACCTGGCGCGAAGCCTGACCGACCTTGGTCTCATCGATGAGTACCAGCTCTACTTCCATCCCGTCGTGCTCGGCCACGGCACGCCATTCTTCGCCGCGCCCCGCCCGCGGCTGCGCCTTGTGGCCAGCGATCGCATCGACGAGGACGTGATCAGGCTGACCTACGTTCCGGCCTGAGGGCAGGGCGCGAGCCGGACGAAAAAAGCGTCGATTACTCGCCTCGATACGCCCAAAGCGCGGCAGACTGTCTGAAAATATACCGCGCAAGGTGTGTTTTTACGCGGGTCTCGCTAACTTTTCGTTGAAAAATTCATGTTTAGGATGCATCCGGAATTATTACTCCATCGCCGTGGTTGTGCTTCACCGGCTGGCTGGAGGGCGTAAGGCTCGGTTTTCCGGAGGGGCGATGAAGAGCTTTGGCGAGGTGCTGGCGGGCTATCAGGGCCTTGCTCCAGGTTTCAATTTCCTGCGCCTCGCGCTGGCGCTTACCATCGTTTTCTATCATGTCGTCATTGCTGACGGCTACTGGGATGCCGGCACCGGCCCTTTCCTGTGGTTCTTCGAATACAGTCTGGTGCCGATGTTTTTCGCCTTGAGCGGCTTCCTGATCACGGCCAGCGCCCAGCGGCTCGACCTCGCAAATTTCCTGCTCAATCGCGCGCTCCGCATCGTCCCCGCGCTCGCGGTCGATATCCTGATCTGTGCCTTCATCATCGGCCCGGCCGTCACCACGCTGCCGCTTGGCGAATACTTCACTGACGCAGGCTTCTTTGCCTATCTCATGAACATCATCGGCGCGATCCATACCGAACTGCCCGGCGTCTTCACAGGCAACCCGACCCCGCAGGTCAACGGTGCGCTCTGGACCATTCCCTGGGAGATCATCTGCTACACCATCATGTCGGTCATGATGATCACAGGTGTGGTGCGGCGGCCGGCGGCGACTTTCCTGCTGCTTGCGGGTTACGTCTTTACCGGCCTTGCAGTCGAGCATTTCATGCCCGCCGGGGCTCAGAACGGTTCGACCCTTCATGCGCTGTTCGTCAGCCGCGGCGCCCAACTCGTCACGGCCTTCCTCAGCGGCATCCTTGCCTATCAGCTGCGCGACCGGATCCCGATGAGCAGGATGGCGCTTTATGCCTGTATCGCCATTGCGCTGACCGCCATGATCGTGCTCGACACGAGGGCGACCCACAGCGTCGCCAACCGGCTGATCCTGATCCCCGTTCTAACCTACATCACCATCCATGCCGGCCTGTCGCGACTGCCGCTGCCGAAAAGTCTTGAGCGCGGCGATTATTCCTACGGCGTCTATCTCTACCACGTGCCGTTCATCCAGTTCGCGATCTTCCTGGCGCCGTCGGTCTTCGTCGGCACAGTTCCCGGCGTCGTCATGCTGACGGCGGTAACTGTCGCCGTCGTCCTCTGCGTCGCCGCAGTCTCCTGGCACCTCATCGAAAAGCCCGTCCTGTCGCTGAGGCGCTTTGCGCTGACGGGCAGGGTGACCGGCGCCGGAGAAAGCCGGGCGGCGATGGCGCCTGCCGCGGCCTTGGAAGGGTCGAGCCGGTAACGGCCGCAAACCGACCACACGCCAGAAAGATGAAAGGCCGTGCCATGCCAGTCGGGCATGCCGAGGGGTCATCATATGGGCGTAGGGGGCACCACCCGCATACCGCGGATTGCTGTCGTTCGTTCCCATGCGAAAGCTGCCAGAATGCATGTCTTGAAATGCTGCTTCATGGGGCCGGTTGAGGGGCAGGTCCAGGAGGCGGGTGGACGGGAAGGGGGATGCCGCTTATGCGGAGAATTCGCGTTAGTAACCTTGAGTATCTGAGTACATTTGGTGGAGCGTTGAGTATCTGTCGTGCACCCTCAGCCTGGAGCGCAGTGCTGGGAACCGCGACGGTTGTGTCATCAGCGAGTACCGATGGTTCCCTAAGCTTTGCCAGTCAGCGCAGCTTCGCCACTCCCGACGGCGCCGCCGTCCCGTCCTCCTTCGCAAGTCCGTCTTCCTTTATCGGGAATATCATGCAGCCTGCCGCGCTGGTCTCATCGGGCGGCGTGCAGACYGCCTCGATACCGCCGACGGCGATATCAGCGCCTTCGGGCGACGGCGGCACGCAGGATACGTCCACCAAGACGGCTTCGATCCTCCCGGCGCTGCAGACGACCACCACGACAACCGAGCGCACCGTGCTCGGCCCGGACCCGTACCAGGAAGCCGCGACGCTGCCGTCGGCGCCCGTGCTGACGGGCATTACCAGTGATGCCGGCACGGCAGGCCCTACCACGTCTCCGACCGATCCTGCCGCCGGTTCCGGCACGACGTCGTTACTCCTTCAGACCTCGATAGCCTCCATCTCGGTGCAGCCGAGCGAGAGCGTTTCCGCCGAAACCCCCGTAGGCTCGGTGGCGCTCGCAGCGCCGGCCGCTGCAGCTGCTGCTGCGCCGACGCTCAACAAGATCGCGCTCGAGAACATGAAGCAGGGCAACCCCATCAGCGAATGGGGTCTGGAGGGTGATGGCAACGGCAGCATCCAGGGCTTTGCCACCGAAATCAGCACCAATATCGGCCAGACGGTCGATTTCAAGATCGCCACGGATTCCACCCATTACCGCATCGATATCTACCGCATGGGTTATTATGGCGGGGCCGGCGCGCGCAAGGTGGACTCGATCGAGAAATCGCTGACCACGGCGCAGATCCAGCCGCACCCGATCGTCGACATGTCGCTCGGTCTCATCGATTGCGGCAACTGGTCGGTATCGGCCAGTTGGCAGATCCCTGGCGATGCCGTCTCGGGCGTCTATTTCGCCAAGCTGGTGCGCGAGGACGGCACCGAGGATGCAAGCATCATCCCCTTCGTCGTGCGCGACGATGCCTCGACCAGCAATATCGTCTTCCAGACCTCGGATACGACATGGCAGGCCTATAATGCCTGGGGCGGCGCCAGCCTCTATTATGGCGAAGTCCCGGTCGATCCCGCCGACATGATCGGCTACCTGCCGCCAAACTGCAGCTGCGGCCTGCAGGCGATCGGCCGCGCCTCGGCTGTCAGCTACAACCGCCCGATCATCACCAATACGAGCCCGATCGGCGGCTCGCACGATTACATCTTCGGCGTCGAATCCTCCGCCATCTCGTGGCTGGAGCAGAACGGCTACGACGTTTCCTATATCTCGGGCGTCGATGCGACGCGCAACGGCGCGCTGCTGCTCAACCACGATGCCTATCTCTCCGTCGGCCATGACGAATACTGGTCTGCCGAACAGCGCGCCAATGTCGAGGCAGCGCGCGACTCCGGCGTCAACCTCGCCTTCTGGAGCGGCAACGAGTGCTACTGGAAGGTTCGCTGGGAGAGCAGCATCGACGGCAGCGGCCAAGCCTACCGCACCATGGTCTGCTACAAGGAAACCTGGGGCACGAGCTCGGATCCGAGCGGTGTCGGCACCGGTACCTGGCGCGATCCGCGCTATGCCGATCCGGGGCAGGAGCCGGAAAATTCGCTGACGGGCACGATGTTCCAGGTGGACAGCTACCGCCAGGATACGATCTCCATCCCCTACGACTATTCGAACCTGCGCTTCTGGCGCAATACCGATGTTTCCCAGCTGAATGAAGGCGATACCTACAATCTGGTGCAGAACCTGCTTGGCTACGAGTGGGATTCCGATGTCGAGAACGGCTTCCGGCCGGATGGTCTCGTCAACCTGTCGCTCTCGTCCATCTCGGTTGAAACCTATCTGCGCGATTACGGCGCGACGGTCGGTTCCGCCGTCGCCACCCACAGCCTCACCATGTACCGGGCCGCAAGCGGCGCACTCGTCTTCGGCGCAGGCACCGTCTTCTGGTCCTGGGGGCTCAGTGATAACCACCAGGGCCCGACGACATCGACCGATCGCAACGTCCAGCAGGCGATGGTCAACATGTTCGCGGACATGGGCATCCAGCCGACGACGCTCGATGCGAGCCTGATCCTTGCGACCCAATCGACCGACACGCTGAAGCCGACCTCGTCGATCTCGTCGCCCATCATCGGAGCAAGCTTCCTCGAAGGCCAGCACGTCACGATCACGGGCACGGCGCAGGATTTCGGCGGCGGCATCATTGCCGGCGTGGAAGTCTCCACCGATGGCGGCCAGCACTGGTTCAAGGCCACCGGCCGCGAGAGCTGGAGCTATAACTGGGTCGTCCAGGCAAGCGGCACTTACACCGTCATGTCACGCGCCGTCGATGACAGCGTCAATCTGGAGGCGCCATCGACCGGCAAGCAGGTCACCGTCACGCTGCCCGGCACGCAGGGCCTGTGGACGCTGGCGGAAAAGCCGGCGACGGAAGTGGCGATCGATCGCGATCCGGTCGAACTCGGCCTGCGCTTCCAGGCAACGACCGCAGGTTCCGTGCAGGGCATCCGCTTCTACAAGGGCTTCTACAATATCGGCGATCATGTCGTCAGCCTCTGGTCCAGCGACGGGACGCTGCTGGCAACGGGCGTATCGACGAATGAATCGCTCTCCGGCTGGCAGACGGTGATGTTCTCCTCGCCGATCCAGATTGCGGCCGGCACGACCTATGTGGCCTCCTATCACAGCAACGGCTTCTACTCCGTCACCGACAATTATTTCGGTAGCGGCAGCACCTATGCCAGCGGCGCGCTGAAGGCCGTCGATGGCGGCGGGGCCTATGCCTATAGCGACAATGCCGGTACATTCCCGGGCCTCAGCCCTGGCGGGTCCAACTATTGGGTGGACGTGGTCTTCGATGCCGGACCCAACAGCGTGCCAGTTGCCGGCGACGACAGCGGCCTGACGATTTCGCGCAACGGCACGCTGACGATCTCCATCGCCACGCTTCTCGCCAACGATACCGATGCCAATGGCGATGCGATGACGATCAGCGCCGTCGGCAATGCGCTCAACGGCACTGTTACCCTCAACAAGCAGAACGGCACGATCATCTTCACGCCGGCTGCCAATTATTCCGGTCCGGCAAGCTTCAGCTATACGGTGTCGGATGGACGCGGCGGCACGGACCAGGCCAATGTCAGCCTCACCGTCGATCCGGGTCCGGCCGGCCAGTCGCTGTTTGCCGCCAATGAAGGGCCGACCGGCGGCAGCATCCAGGAAAATTCGCCGCTCGAACTCGGCATGAAATTCACGGCCTCGGTAAGCGGCACGATCACCGGCATCCGCTTCTACAAGGCCGCCGGCGATACCGGGCCGCACACCGGCTCGATCTGGTCGGCGAACGGCACTCTGCTTGCGACGATCAGCTTTGCCGATGAATCGGCCTCCGGCTGGCAGACAGCGGCATTCTCCAACCCGCTGCAAATATCGGCGGGCACGACCTATGTCGCCTCCTACCACACGACCGGCAGCTATGTGGCGACATCGGGCTATTTCAACTCGGCCCATACCAACGGCGCGCTGACGGGCCTTGCGGGCGCCAACGGCGTCTATTCCTACGGATCGGGCACGACATTCCCGACTTCCAGCTACCAGTCGTCGAACTACTGGGTGGATGTCGTCTTCAACCAGTCGACCACCAACACGGCGCCGGTCGCCGCCAATGACAATGGCTATACGACCTATTCCAACACCGCGCTTTCGATTGCCGCAGCAAGCCTGCTTGCAAACGACCATGATGCCGATGGCGATCCGCTCAGCATCACCGGCGTCAATGGTGCGGTCAACGGAACGGTGACGTTCAACAGCCAGACGAATAGCGTCATCTTCACACCTGTTACGGGCTATACGGGTGTCGCAAGCTTCACCTATTCGATCGCGGACGGGCATGGCGGCACGTCGTCGGCAACCGTCAGCCTGACGGTCAATTCACAGCCCGGCGGCGGCACGACATCAAGCCTGTTCACCAGCGCCGACACGTCGGGTGTTACCGCCGCCAATGACGCCAACTCGGTCGA
Organism: Rhizobium sp. 01T444; assembly: GCF_056398305.1. Taxonomy (NCBI): domain Bacteria; kingdom Pseudomonadati; phylum Pseudomonadota; class Alphaproteobacteria; order Hyphomicrobiales; family Rhizobiaceae; genus Rhizobium; species Rhizobium sp. 01T444. Next base: position 33,108 of record NZ_JBFTPD010000028.1, on the reverse strand, counting down.
GCTCGGCGTCAAGTTCATCGCTTCCGCCAATGGCCAGATCACCGGGCTTACCTATTACAAGAGCGCCCAGGATACCGGCACGCATGTCGGCTCGCTCTGGACGGCGAGCGGCCAACTCCTTGGGCAGGCAACCTTCATCAACGAGACGGCGAGCGGCTGGCAGACGGTTTCCTTCACGCAGCCGATCAATATCACCGCCGGCACGACTTATGTGGCGAGCTATCATTCCAACGGCTTCTATTCGGCAACCGCGAACTACTTCACGACAGACTATACGAGCGGTGCGCTGACGGCGCCGGCAAGCACGGTCAGCGGCGGCAACGGCGTCTATGCCTATGGCACGGGCAGCCTGTTCCCGAACTCTTCCTACAATGCCAGCAATTACTGGGTCGACGTGCTCTATAAGCAGGGCGCGCAGAATACGGCTCCGGTCGCCGCCAATGACAGCGGCTTTACGACGAACACGGGCACGCCGATCACCATCCAGGCCTCGGCACTCACTGCCAATGACAGCGATGCCGATGGCAATACGATCTCGATCACCGGGGTCAGCGGTGCGGTCAACGGCACGGTTTCCTTCGACAGCCAGGCGCAGACCGTCACTTTCACGCCGACGGCGGGATATTCGGGGCCGGCGAGCTTCAGCTATGCCATTGCCGACGGGCAGGGCGGCACGGCATCAGCTGAAGTTTCGCTCGCCGTCAACAACCCGGCTGCAGGACCGGAGCAGAACCTCTTTGCCGCCAATGCGACACCCTCGGTCATCTCTGTCAACGACAACCAGCCGGTCAATCTCGGCATGAAATTCCAGGCCGATACGGCAGGCTGGATCACCGGCATCCGCTTCTACAAGGGGGCCGACAATACAGGCCCGCACAACGGCTATCTGTGGACGGCTTCGGGCACTCTGCTCGGCAGCGTCACCTTCAACAACGAGACGGCCAGCGGCTGGCAGACCGCGCAGCTTACCCAGCAGGTCGCGATCCAGGCGGATACGACCTACGTCGTTTCCTACTCGACCAACGGCAACTACTCGGCAACGGGCAATTACTTCGGCAGCGAGGTGACGAACGGCGACCTCAAGGCGCTCGCCGGCAATAACGGCGTCTACGCCTACGGATCGGGCGGGCTGTTCCCGACGAGCAGTTACAACAGCACAAACTACTATGTGGACGTGGCGTTCAAACCGCAGCTCGCGGCGTAAAGCCTGCGAGGATGTAAGGCCAAGCATCGTAAAGGATGATCATATCGATGATGCGTGCAGACAACAGATTGCCGGTTACGGTTCTCGCCGGGTTTCTCGGCGCCGGCAAGACGACTGTCCTCAATCATGTACTGAGTAATCGTGAGGGTCGTCGGGTTGCTGTCATCGTCAACGATATGAGCGAGGTCAACATCGATGCGGACCTCGTGCGCGAGGGGGGTGCAGACCTCTCGCGCACGGACGAGACGCTGGTGGAACTTACCAATGGATGCATCTGTTGCACCCTGCGCGACGATCTCCTGAGCGAGGTACGCCGGCTCTCCGCCGCCGGCCGTTTCGATTATCTGCTGATCGAGGGCACCGGCATTGCTGAGCCGCTGCCGGTCGCAGCCACCTTCTCCTTCCGCAACGAGAGCGGCGCAGCACTCTGCGACGTGGCAAGGCTCGACACGATGGTCTGCGTCGTCGATGCGGTCAATCTTCTCGCCGATTACCAGAGCGCCGAGTTCCTTGCCGATCGCGGCGAAAGGCGTGACGGGGACGATGAGCGCAAGCTCGTCGAACTCCTCGTCGAGCAGATCGAATTTTCCGACGTCGTCATCATCAACAAGGCAGGTGAGGTGCCGCCCGCAATGCTCGCCGAGGTTCGCCAGGTCGTGGCGGCGCTCAATCCGGATGCCCGCGTCATCGAGGCGGTCTTCGGCCAGGTGCCGCTTGGCGCGATCATGGATACCGGCCTCTTCAGCGAGGCGAAGGCTGCTCGCCATCCGCTCTGGCACAAGGAGCTCTTCGGCTGGGGCGATCATGTGCCGGAGACCGAGGAATACGGCATTGCAAGCTTCGTCTATCGCAGCCGCCGGCCTTTCGATCCCGCGCGGCTCAGCGATTTCCTCGACAGGAAATGGCCGGGCCTCATTCGCGCAAAGGGCCATTTCTGGCTGGCGACAAGGCCTGATGAGATCGGCCTGCTGTCCATTGCCGGCACGCAATGCCGCATCGATACCAGGGGTTTCTGGTGGGCATCCGTGCCGAGGGCGCAATGGCCGCGTTATCCGCAGTTCCGCCAGCTGATCGATCGGCACTGGGACGATGTCTGGGGCGACCGCCGCCAGGAGCTCGTCTTCATCGGTTCCGGCTTCGACAGGCACGCCATCTGCAGTGCGCTCGATGATTGCCTTGCCGGGGAGGAAACGGGTTTCGATCCGGAGATCGCCACCGGGCTTCGGGATCCGTTTCCGCCCTGGCAGCACGCACATATGCATGCGCATTCAAAGAGTTAGAGCGTCCTAATGGACGTAAGACGCCCTAAGGTGAACGTGTTTTGATTATCAACCAGAGGAGAGAACAATGAGCAGCGAACTTTATGCAGACGGTATCGGCGAAATCACCATCACGGGCACGATCGTGCGCATCGACCTGATGTCGCTGTCGGCGACCGACCGCGATGCCAACAACAATCCGAAGCCGGTCTTCCGCCAGCGCATCATCATGCCGGTCGACGCCTTCGCCAATGCGGTCGATCTCATGCAGAAGGCGCTTGGCGGCCTGGTCGAGGCGGGTGCGGTTCGCCGGATCGGCGATATGTCGGCTGCCGCGGCCGCGGATATCCAGGCGGCGCAGGCCGGCGGGTCGAACGCTTCGCCGAACTTCAACTGATCAACAACTATCGCCTCGGTCTCGTATTGTTTCGGGTGGGCCATGAGTGGTTTTCTGCATACCAACCTGCATTGTCTTGCGCTCGTCGCACGTCATCACGGCGTCGATCTTTCTCCTGAGCGGCTGCAGCACGATTATGCTGTCGGCAACGATCCCGTTGCCGTGCGGCAGCTCTTGCGCATGGCAAAGGATGCTGGCTTGAGGGCCAAGCATCTCGATCTCAACTGGCGAAGCCTGTTCCAGCTCGGCGAGGCCTTCCCGGTGCTGGCCGAACTCAACAACGGCAACTGGGTGGTCATCGCCGGCGCTGTCGGGGAGGGCGAGGAGGAGAGAATCCGGGTTCTCGACCCGCTTTCCTCGCGCGCCGAGGTGATCATGCTCAGCGAAGAGCAATTCGCCAGGGCCTGGCTCGGATCGGCGATCCTGCTGAAGCGCAATTATCGCATGTCCGATGAGGACCGGCCCTTCGGCTTCCGCTGGTTCGTCCCTGAGATCATCAAGCAGCGTAGCTTCTTCCGCGATGTCGCGCTCGCCGCCTTCGTGCTCTACGGCCTGGGGCTGATGACGCCGATCTTCTTCCAGCTGGTCATCGACAAGGTCCTCGTGCACCAGAGCTATGCGACGCTGACGGTTCTGACCGTCGGTATCGGGATCGCGCTGATCTTCGATGCGACCTTCAGCTTCCTGCGCCGCTATCTGCTGCTCTACGCCACGAACAGGATCGACATCCGCGTCGCCACCCGCACATTCGGCCATCTGCTCAACCTGCCGATCGCGCTCTTCGAGCAGGCCTCGGCCGGCGTTCTCGTCAAGCATATGCAGCAGACGGGGCGCATCCGCGAATTCCTGACCGGCCGGCTGTTCCTGACGCTTCTCGACGGTGTCTCGCTCTTCGTCTTCGTGCCGATCCTGCTTCTCTACAGCGTCAAGCTGACGCTCGTGGTGCTCGGTTTCGCAGCCCTTGTCGGCATCGTGGTGATGATGCTCGTCGGGCCGTTCCAGCGCCGCCTGAAGGCGCTCTACCAGGCCGAAGGCGACCGGCAGGCCCTGCTGGTGGAAACCGTGCATGGCATGCGCACCGTCAAGTCGCTGGCGCTGGAGCCGCGCCAGCGCAAGGTATGGGACGATTATTCGGCCCAGTCCATCTCCGTGCGTTTCCGCGTCGAGAAGATCTCGACCATCGCCCAGTCGCTGACGGGACTCCTGGAAAAGCTGATGAGCGTTGCGATCATCGGCCTTGGCGCGCTCGATGTCTTCAGCGGCGCGATGACGATCGGTGCGCTGGTTGCCTTCAACATGCTCGCCGGCCGCGTCTCGGGGCCGCTCGTGCAGATCGTCACCATGGTGCATGAATATCAGGAAGTGGCGCTCTCCGTGCGCATGCTCGGCGAGATCATGAACCAGCGGCCGGAGCAGGCGGGCCGCGGGCGTGGCGTCCGGCCGCATCTGCATGGCCGCATCGAATTCGACAGGGTCAGCTTCCGCTATGCGCCTGATGCGGCGCCGGCGCTCGACAATGTCTCCTTCGCCATTCCGGCAGGCTGCGTCTTCGGCGTGGTCGGCAAGAGCGGCTCGGGCAAGACGACGATCACAAGGCTCATCCAGGGGCTCTACCAGAGCCAGGAGGGGCTGGTGCGCATGGACGGCTATGACAGCCGCGAGATCGACCTCGTGCATCTTCGAACCAGCATCGGCGTCGTGCTGCAGGATAATTTCCTGTTCCGCGGCTCGGTACGCGACAATATTGCCGCCGCCAAGCCCGATGCCAGCATCGAGGAGATCATGGAGGTCGCCCGCATCGCCGGCGCCGAAGAGTTCATCGAGCGCCTGCCGCGCGGCTTCGACACGATGCTGGAGGAAAATGGCTCCAACCTCTCGGGCGGCCAGAAGCAGCGGCTTGCGATTGCGCGTGCGCTGATCACCGATCCGAGGCTGCTGATCTTCGATGAGGCCACAAGCGCGCTCGACCCTGACAGCGAGGCGATCATCCGCGACAACCTCAGCCGCATCGCTGCCGGCCGCACTGTTATCATCGTCTCGCACCGGCTTTCGACGCTCGTCGATGCCGATGCCATTCTCGTCATCGATCGCGGCAAGGTCGCCGATATCGGCCGGCACGATCAGCTCGTGTCGCGCTGCATGACCTACCGCCACCTCTGGGCACAGCAGATGAGGCAGGTCGCATGAACGCGCACGTCAGAAAATCCGACGAAAACCTGCCGGTACCCTCGGACAAGGGGCCATCAGACAAGGGTCCGGAGAAGGGCAGGGAACTCACCGCCCGCCCGCCGCTGCCGCCGGCAATTGCCGAGTTCCAGTCCGACGCCGTCGAACTCGAGGAACGCGCGCCGCCGCGCGTCGCCCGCATGACGCTATACTGCATCACGGCGTTGCTTGCCGCGGCGATCACCTGGGCCTCGGTCTCCTCCATCGACGAGGTGGTGATTGCGCCGGGCAAGCTCGTCACCACGCAGCCGACCATCGTCGTCCAGCCGCTCGAAACCTCGATCATCCGCACGATCGACGTGAAGGCCGGCGAGGTGGTGCGTGCCGGCCAGACGCTGGCGACGCTCGACGCCACCTTCAGCCAGGCCGATGTCGGGCAGCTGAGGGCGAAATTTTCCGCCCTCGACGCCCAGGTGAAGCGCCTGGAGGCCGAGCTTGCCGGCGAGGATTATTCGAAGATTGCCGGCAACACGAAGGATGAGCAGCTGCAAGTGCAGCTCTTCGGCCAGCGGCGGGCCTTCTACATGGCGCAGCTGCAGAATTTCGAACAGCAGATCGCCGGCCAGTCGTCCGTGCTTGCGGCAAACCGCAATCAGGAGGCCGTGCTGAACGACCGGCGCGACAATCTCTCGCAGATCGAGGCCACGCGAAAGAAACTCTATGACAAGGAAAGCGGCTCGCTTCTCACCATGCTCGGCTCGCGCGACGCCCGTCTCGATGTCGAGGCCGATATCACCGCCGTGCGCGGCAAGGCCGACGAGGCAGTCCACGCCTATGCGAAACTGCGCGCCGACCGCCAGGCCTTCATCGAGGATTTCCGCCGCGCCGCGATGGAGCAACTGGTGGACCTGCGCGGCCAGCGTGACATGGCGGGCGAAGAGCAGAAGAAGATGGAGCTTCGCCGCAACATGGTGGCGCTGACCGCACCCGCCGATGCCGTCGTGCTCGATCTCGCCCAGCGCTCGGTCGGTTCCGTCGTGCGCGAGGCCGAGCCTGTGGTGACGCTGGTGCCGATCAACGTGCCGCTCGAAGCTGAAGTCTCGATCAACACCCGCGACATCGGCCGCATCGCCGTCGGCAAGGAAGCCCGCATCAAGCTCGACGCCTATCCCTTCCAGAAATACGGCACGGCGACAGGCGAAGTGCGAACGATCAGCGAGGACACTTTCCTCACCGGCCAACCGGAACAGACCGCCACCCCGAGCCAGCCATCCGCCCCCTTCTTCAAGGCGCGCATTCTGCTGGCTGATACAAGGCTGAATGCTGCCGGAGCGCCGGTAAGATTGCTGCCGGGCATGACAGTGTCGACGGAAATCAAGGTCGGCCAACGGACGGTGATCTCCTATTTCCTCTATCCGCTGCTGCGCGGGCTGGATGATGCGATACGCGAACCGAATTGAGGGGTCCGCCGGCCAGGTGTAGGCGAGGGGCCACCTACACGAGCCAGGGAATGGGGGCGCGCCGTACGGTGCCGCCCCCAAACCTGTTTTTTGAGGGGGCCGGTATTTAGATCCGCGAGGTTGGAGGGAGAAGCGGCGTTACCCATCTCCGCCATCGCTGTGGGAATCTGTCACGACGACGTTTGAGGCGGGCTCGCGGAAGGCCATGGCCGCTTTTGGGCACAAGCGGACCTTATCGAAGGATAAGGCCGCTTTGCGCCCTCTTATCAGTCGTAAAGGCAGACGTCGCCATTGCCGGAGAGCGGACTTCGGTTTGTTTTGACGTTACTGCATCTAGGCGCGATTTGCGGTCATCCAATCGACACGCCAAGGCCGCCTCCTTTCTCTGGTGGTCACCACGACCTTCGCAGGCCGGCAATCACGACTAGCAGGCGAAGGATCACCTCAGAGTGAATCCTTTCGGGTAGGCACGCGAAAGCCACGGCCGACATGACGTTTACGCGACGAGCGCCGCCTCCTCTTGGTAGTGATGGCGGGTCGCGATGCACAGGCTATCCCTTCTCGATCCCCTTGACAGCTCCAAGGTCAGAAGGCTGTCTTCCGGAAATGCTGGGCTCAGTTCCAGCTTCAGGTATTCGAAAAGCTGCCGGTCGTGGACTGCGATCATGACCTGACGTCCGTGCTCTTTTGACAAAGTCCGCAGGAGAGCAGCGAAATGTGCGATATGGACATCGTCCATCGACTGGACTGGGTCGTCCAGGATGAGCCAGGGAAGCGCGCAGGGAACAGAGAGATGGAGTGCGATGAACAGCGTCAGGGCCGCGGTATTCAGGTTGCCGGCACTCAGCATCACTCCGGGCGTTCCACCCGAGCCCCCTCCGTCGCGATGCTCCGTAATCAGCTTCGGCTCAAGCCTTTGCGTCGACGAAGCAGGAATGCGAAATGCAGGAACGAACGGTTCGCCGGGAGCAAGTCTCACGAACAAATCACGCCAAAGCCGGTTGAGGCGATCGTTGAATTCCTTTCGAATGATACCTGAACGCACGGCGTCGACCGCATTGCGGATCCCGTTGCCCTGTTCTCGAAGGGTCTGCGCCCGCTGAAGCGACGCTTCAGCATGTTGCAGGGCCTCGGCATAGCCGACGAGCTTCACTTCAATCTCGCTGCGCATGGCAGTAGTTGTCCGAATGGTAGAAAGACGATCCAGCAACTCTCGTCGCGCTATGATCCGTTCCTCAAAATGATTTGCCGCCACGGCCAGGAGCTCGTCGATTCTTTCCATCGCCGATTCGACAGACTCACCCGGCCCAAGGGGCGCAGCGCCGATCGAATGCGCAAATTCATTGAGTGTCTCCCGCGCCGAGGACAACGCGACACTAAGCGACTCCGCTCTACTCACAGCTCGACGAGCGGCTATGTCCTCGGCGCGAAGGCGTCCGCCCTCGAACAGAGCGTCGATCATAGCACCAACCTCCGCAGAGAGGGTCGCCATGACAGAGAGCCGCCGATCGAACTCAGCCAGTATCTGTGGATCGACCTGGCGAACGGCAAGCGATTGGAGCTCCCGTTCGAGAGATTCGACGGATTGGTCCAATTCGCCTCTCGTTCGTCCGAGGACTAACAAACGCTCGGCTGATGACGACAATCTGCGCACCTTTGCGTGGACGTGATCATCAAGGGAGGATTTGCCCAGCTCGCCGAAGTTGCGATCGCAGACCGGGCAGAAATCGTCGTCGATGAAAGACGTCAGCTCCGACAGCGCACGGGCAAGGCTGCCGGCACTGGAAGGAAAACTTGCGATCTCGTTGTCGATCAAGTTTCGCTGCTGCAAGGCGATGTCGCGCTCGTCCTGTGCCGCTACTTGCCTTGCGATGTCTTTGCGGGCTTGGGATACGCGTTCGCGAAGTTGCTTTATCTGAGCTGGTAGACGGTCTGCCGCGAAACGCGCGAACTCTGCGGGATCGACAGGAACAGTATCTTCCGGGAAAGCCATTTCAACGCGAGTTCGCATATCTTCGTAGCGCGGACCATTTAGTTTCTCCCACTGCGAGAAGGCCGCGCTGGCCTCATCGGCACCGATCGACGAAACCGTGCCTTCCGGGTCGATTTCATCCTCGGTCTGAGCCAAGTGGATTTCACGGCCAATCGACCCCAGTCTTCGCTGTTGATCCGATAGGCGGGCGTAAGGCTGTGAATCGTCATCTCTGGCAATCGCGGCGCTTATGCTTTCAAGCGTTGATTCAGTCGCTTCGACTTTTATTCCGAGCTCGAAGCAAAGCTTGGTCACTTCGACAAGAGCTTCACCAATTCTTGTGTCGAGTTCGGCTCGCTGCTTGCGGAAATCCGACATTGTCGAATTCAAAAGCTCGACGTTGTTTTCGGCCGGCAGCCAGCCGTCGACGCTCTTCCGGACATTACGAACGTCTGCGAGCGGCTTAAGACCCGCTTCCAATGCGTCGAGACGGTCAAGGGCGAGAAGCTTGCTAACGAATTCCGCCAACGGCGATCCGGCGTCCTTACCGGAGTCTTGATAGATCTGTAGAAGCTGCCCGAGGAGAGATTGTGGAAGGAAAGCGCGTTCGCGAAAAAAATCTGCATCAGACAGCGAGAGCGCTGCCAGAGACTTCGCGCCGTCCGTTCCCACGGATGCTTCGAATGTTCGCTCCGTCCTTCCGGAAATTGCCTTCAGCAAAACGCTTCCGTTGGTCGCCAGGCGATGAAGGAGCTGTTTTTCATAATTTGGATCTGCGCGTTCAAGTGACCGCACCTTGCCAGTCAGGGCAAGCTCGATCGCGGACAGAAGGCTTGTCTTTCCCGCGCCATTTTCGCCGTGGAGAAGGATTACCTTCGCGTCGAGCGGAGCGTGAATCCTGCCCCGGATGCTGCGGAAATTGGCAACGTCGAGACTTTTGAGAATAAGGTCGCTCATGAACGTTCCTCGTCCAAATTTTTTCCCAAAGCGCTGTTGATGACGTGAGCCACCGCCTCGGTGACGGCACTTTCGCCAGCGATGGACGCTTGAATGACCGCGTCGACCAGTTCCTTTTCCGTGCCTGCTGGAAGCGTGCGGATAAGCTGAACCAGCGCTGGTGCTCCATCGCCCGGCTCGATCATGTCGGGCAGCGTCAAGGGAAGGAGGACGCGTATCCGGTCGTCGAGCTGCCTTGCCGCCCGATCGTCCACGGGACTGCCTTCGCTATCAAGCGCTATTTCGTCGACATGCAATACCCTGCAGGTCTCGGAGAGCGCCTCCGCTCCTTCTATCAGCGTGGCGCCCGCGAGAATTGCTGTGAGCACGTAACGCGATCCGGTCACGTCCAGGGCACGGCTCAATGCCTCCACCCGCTGACGGACCCGGTTACCCTCACGATCTCCGAACTCGCCGGTCGTGGTGTCAAACAGGAGCACGAGATCCAGAGACCTCGCCCCGCTACCGCGCATTGCACCAGTAAACGTAAACTCCACGCCGGCCATGCGGAAGGGCGTCGAAAGGCTATGATAGCCTGCATCCTGAAGTCGGTCCTGGATGGCTCTGACAATTGGCGATGTACTCAAAGCATCATCTCCGAAGCGAATGCCGCTTTCAATGTAGTAGCGTCTGCACAGTTTGTAACGAGCTCGGCCAGACTGATATGCGTGTCTCCGATCGTCCCGGTCCTTCCCGGCGGCGAGCGGACGCGCCTTGGGCTCGCCGGTCCCGAGACCATCTTATGCCATGAGTTGTCGCCGTGAAGGACGATGGCCTCTCCGCTTCCGAAGGCTCCTGCACTTTGAAGCTGGATAGCTTCGGAAGCAGACTTTACTATGAATACTTGTCGGTTGGTCGCGCCTGGCCGGGTACTTCGGGCAGTCAGGGCACCGGCGCCGAGATCGTCTGACGCTGGCTTTAGAAGCTCCCACCGACCAGCCGTCCACCCATCTTGAAGCAAGGAAAGAGCAATTCCAAGTTTACCTAGCGCCATAGCCTGGGCGTTCTGATCGGCAGCGATTAGGTTCGGCGTCGAGCTTGTCAACGTTTCGTAGGCATCGCCATTCTGTGGGAGCGTGCCGCGCCGAAACAATGAAAGCATGCGTGACCACAACACTAACGCCTCATTAACAAAGTCGCTGAGATCGTGTCTGCCGGGTACAGGAACTGCCAAGCTTGCGACACTGTCTCTCATCGCCTTCAGAAGGGGGGTCAGATCACTCGCTATCAAAGGCTTGCCTACGCTTGCCAACTCAAGCTCCATCAACTTCGAGAGCTTGTCCGATAGAAGCTGAAGAACAAGACCAACCAACACCTTTGCGGCCCAAGCCCTCAGAAGCGTGGCATCATGTACCGCCGTGATATTGTCGTTGTAAGCATCGCCATAACCTTGTTTCAGGACGTCGCGTTGTCCTTCCCTTATCGCGTCCTCGCAGAACACGTACGCTGGCGCAGAAGGATTCGGCGGCCAAGGCCAGGGATGGATCGCAGTGGCCTTATTGAAGATGGTCTGAAGGTTGTTGTCTTGGATGGAAAGCCCGAGAACGAGGGTCTTGTGGGTTGTCGCCAAGTCAGTGATTGTGTTTTGCATGGCTGCGAATGAAGCATTCTGCGGCCAGCCGGTAATCTGCGTATGGCTGCCTGTCAGAAATCTGCGAAAGACTAGCGGCTCATGGGAGGCATGGACGATACAGCCGTGGAACTTTAGCAGCCTTGCGCGCCCTGCCGGTCCGCGGAGCTGGTTGGGATCGACGACGACCTGGAGAACTCCTGGAGTTCCGCCGCTTAGTCTCTCCACCGCCACCTCAATGAAACCATCCCAATTCGCTGAGGCAATTTCCTTCACGGCTCCTTCGAGAAGCAAGACCGCGATGCACAAATGCTCAGGTCCCGGCGGCTTTGGGTGCTGAAAGGCGTCCCTGATGTCGACCGCATCCCACAGAATGAAGTCTGAAGGCGTCCCCTGGATCCGGACATCAAGTACCCGCGAATACTTGTTCCATAGGCGATCGCGGATAGCCTTTCTCTCTGGCCAATCCGCGATGGGAAGCTTGAATTGTCCAGCCAACGGCGCCGGATCAAGCTCGGCAAGACCAAGAATCTCCTCGAATGCGGGTAGAAACCTGTCTTTCAGTACCGGATCGCATGCACGTTGACGAATGTAGTCAAAGGCGCGTTCAATAAGATCGCCCAGGCTCGGCGCCTGACCTGAAATCCCCGATCCGACCCAGAATGCGAATTCGCCGTTTTCTACAGCCTTGGCGACTGAAGCAAAGTCACTGTCAAATTTCTCCACCACCTCGCTGACCGTGATGGTGCTGGCCGTCGGACTGAGCGCCACGCCTATTCCCCTATACGACGCCGTCTGATCGCATTCTGATCGACGCACGATTCCCTCAGAAGGTGTGTTTAGCAGGCGTCCATCAAGTCGTCCACGGAAACGCATTGCCTCTATAGGACTGTCAATCGGCGCTTTCCTACTAACCGCTCGCCAGTGAAGTAAGAGGGGTCTGCTCAGGCAATGCAACTGAATGGCATTTCGCTGTTCCATCTGGACTCATGCCCTCTAGTCCACGAGATGAGATCGTGAGGCTCACGGCGCTGAGATTAGCGTATTCGAGGCGTCAGCGATCTTTTGCGCCCGAACCAGGTGGTTCCGAGCGTTCACTGCACACGAAAAGCCCGGCCTGAGAGTTGTTCATTGGCCCGCCCGTAGACCCATTCCGCTACCGGTCGATTAACGCCTCAACGACGGACGGTCGGCCATCGGCCCCCAAGCGGACAAACGCTCAAAACGAAACCGCCACCGCCGCCGCCAGCCCCACAAACGCACTCAGCGCCGGCAGATGCCGATAGTCGCGGTGGCGCAGGACGGTTGCGATCGTGGCGGCGATGATGGCCGTTCCGAGGGCTATGCCGGCAATGCGGCCGGTCGGAAGCGCGATCAGGGCGGCACTTCACGGGCTTGTCGCGCTCGAACGCTCCGACCGCATCAGGCCCGCCATGCGCGACCGGCGCATCGCGCTCGTCATCGGGGCGATCATGGATGGGGGAGGCAACCGAGCCTGCCTCCGCCGAGACGCCCAGCCCAATGAGTTCTTGCTGCGTGAGGCGGCATTCCGCCGCACCCATCAGGCCTCTCATTTTCCGGCGAAATCCATGTCACAATCCTGTTGGAATTGATGGCTAGACGGGCGAAAAATCGGCAGCGAGGATCAGCAGATGGCAGAAGAGAAGCCCCTGGATTTAACAGGAGAAATCGTCGACTTCGATGCCGGGCACGGAGAGGCCGCCACCGTCGAGATAGACGACTATTCCAAGAGCCTGGCGCAGGCGAAGGCAAAGTCGGTCAAGCTGGTGGACGCGATCACAGGCCACACACTGAAGAAGAAGGACGCCTTCCATTTTGACGATCTGCGTCCCGCGCTCGCCGATTTCGTGCGGCAGAAACACCCTGGCATCCGCTCGGACGACTATATCAGCCGCAAGATGGTCGATGACTATCGCGGCCAGTACATTGCCGAATTGCTGCGCGACGAACGCGGCGAGCTCTCCAACCTCGAAGACGAGGTCGTCGAGAGCCTGAAGACCCATGACACGCTCGCCGAAAACATCGAAGAGGATTACGAGGAACACCGTTCGCTCGGCGATCGTGTCGCCGATGTCGTCGCGACCTTCGGCGGAAGCTGGACCTTCATCATCTCCTTCTGCTTCTTCCTCGCCGTCTGGATGGGGATCAACCTGCTGCTTGGCGAGAAGGCTGCCTTCGACGTCTATCCCTTCATCCTGCTGAACCTTATCCTTTCGACCATTGCCGCCCTGCAGGCGCCGATCATCATGATGAGCCAGCGCCGCCAGGAAGCGAAGGACCGGTTGCGGGCGCTCAACGACTACAAGGTCAATCTCAAGGCCGAGCTGGAAATCCGCCACCTGCATGAAAAGGTCGATCACCTGTTGAACCGGCAGTGGGAACGGCTGACGGAGATCCAGCAGATCCAGATCGAAATGATGCTGGAACAGGCCAAGGCCGCCAATCGCGCACTGAAGTTGAGCAAGGCGCAAAAATCCAAGACCAATGCGCTCAAGAGCCTCTTCAGCACCAAGCCCACGGCGGACGAGACCGACGAAAAGGGGGAATAGCCGGTCCAGCCGGTTCGGCGATCACCATGAATTGGGGCCGAGATCGCGCTTGCCGTTCATGACGCGCACGGAGTTCGGGCCGGTCTTGTTCCAGGTCTCGCAGATTTCCTTTCCGGCGTCCCGGCCGTCTTTCCAGGTTCGGCAAAACTTGTTGCCGGCGATGTGCCATTTGCCTTCGATCGGGATCACGTCACCGTTGTCGAGCTTGACCTGACCCTTGGCGGTCCCATCCTTCGATATGGATAGCGTGCCGCTATATCCTTCCTTCGGCCCACCCAGGGTGAGTTCCTTGCCGTTTGACAACAGGGCCGTCAGTTCCTTGCCGGTCATCGCGGTCGCGGCGATTGCGGGGAATGCGCCGAAAACAAGGATCGTTGCGAGAGCTGCGATGCGCTTCATGGTTCTTCCTCCACCTGGATGTCGATGATCTTCGACTGCGTCTTCCCAACCTGCCGGGGAAATGATGCACTCCAGGTGCCGATAACAACAATTAGCCATTGCTGATTATGGTATGAAAGATCATTGGCGCCCGGAAAATGTTCTAACAGATGTTGTGCTATCCTGAATTGTACAACCACGTTAATCCCGTCAGGGTATATGCTCATGGTGCTCAGGATGAGATCGTGGCAAGAGCGATCAGGCTGACGAAGACACTCAGCGGCGGAAGGTGCTGAGTGTCGCGGTGGCGCAGAACAGTGAAAATCGCGGCTGCGATGACGACCGCCCCGAGCGCCAGGCCAGGAATGCGGCTGGCGGGAAGCGCAATCAGGGCGGCGCTCGATATTTCAAGTCCGCCCGTCAAAATACCCCACCAGCGCGGATAGCCCCACCGGGCAAAATCGCTTCGCGTGCCTGATGTGCCGATTGCATTGACGATCCCCGCGCCTGAGAATGCGACAGCCAGGAACCAGAGTGAGAGAACATGAACCATCTCAGTGCGCACCTGTGATCATGGGAACGGCCACCAGGAGCATGATCACAGCCGTGAGGCCATGAATGCCGAAGGCGCTCTTCGTGGAGCCTTTCGCCGCGAGAATGACCAGCATGTCGCCGACAGGGATCATTGCCTCGATCAGCAGGACGATGCCGATCTCGCGTTGGACACCCCACAGCATGAAGGCAAGCACGAGCAATCCCGCCACGATGTCGCGAACGCCCTTGAGGCGAAGCCACGAGGGGATGTCAGGGTCATTTCCAGGAAGCGGCAGGCCAAAACTGCGCACCATGGTCGTCGGGCTCGCAATATAGCCGGTGCCGATCGCGATAATTGCGAGGGCCACAAGCAGGCCGATCCCATTCAGAAGCCAATCCATCACGCCATCCTTCTAGCGGTTTGAAATAATCTAGCAGTGCTAGATATAAGCTAGCGTTGCTAGATATTCAAGCCGTGATATGATCCTGATGTCAGCGGGCAGGGCATGGAGGTTGGGAATGGGTATCGCAGAGCGAAAAAGCCGGGAACGCGCCGATCGCGAAGATCGTATCGTCGCGGCAGCCCGTGCAATTGCGGAGAGCGAGGGATGGGACGCCGTCACGATCCGCCGTCTGGCCAAGGAGATCGAATACAGCCAGCCGGTTCTCTATTCACATTTCGAGAACAGGGACGCGATCGTAGCGGCAGTCGCAGTCGAGGGCTTCAGGGAGCTCACGGCCGTTCTTCGGGCGGCGGTGGACGGGGCGCACGACCGACGAGATGTCCTCACGGATGTCGCCATGGCCTATTTTGCCTTCGCGCATAGCCGCCCGTCGCTCTACCAGGCGATGTTTATCCTCCCGACCCAGTTGCGGTTCGCGGAAGCCCACACGCGAGCGGAGCTTCGGGCCGGTTTCGAGGTGCTGGCAGCAGCGGTCTCTCCGTTCTGCGCCGATGCGGAGATCGTGACCGAGACCTTCTGGGCGGCCCTGCACGGGCTTGCCGAGCTCGAACGGTCGGGCCGCATTCGGCCCGGCATGCGTGACGAACGCATCGCGCTCGTCGTCCGGGCGATCGTGGATGGGGGAGGCAACCCGCCGAGCCGTGGCCCACATCATCAGGGCGAATGACTGCTGGTGCCGGGCAGGGCGGAGGAAGCTTGAACTACCCCCGCAACTCCCCCTTCAGATGGTCCGCCAGCCTCAGCGCCAGCGCCACAGCAGGCAATGTCGGGTTGGCCTGTCCGGAGACCGGGAAGACCGAGCTGCCGGCGACGTAGAGGTTTTCGAGGTCGTGGCAGCGGCAGTTGCCATCGACAACGCTCGAGCGGGGCGAGGCGCCCATTCTGGTGAGCCCGATCTGGTGGTAGCCGTCGAGCGCCTGGCGGCGGACGGCGGTTTGCAGGCCGTCTTCGGGATGGAGCCATTCGAAGGTGCCGATCCGCCGTTTGCCGATCCATTCCGCCAGCGCATGATGGCACCTGATCAGCGAGGCGAGATCCTCCTCGTCGAAGTCGAAACTGACGGCCAGCCGCTTCAGGCCGGTTTCATCGACCTCGGAGCTCAGCCGCACGCGGTTGGAAGCGACCGGTCGCTGTTCGCCATGATAGGCGAGCCAGTAGAGATGTTCGCCGTTCTTCACGAAGAAATTCGGCTGCCGTTCGGATTTCAGCGCTGCCGTCGTCAGCTGCAGGGCGGCGTTGAAGCTCTGCATGGGGTTTGCGACCATAGCGGACAGCGAGGTGGTGTCGGAGACGCTCGCCTTGAAGGACAGCCGGCGCATCTTGCGCCTGCCGGTGATCGCCCTGAACATGTTCAGCGTGGCGCGCGCGCCCGCCGTCGCGTAGACCTCTTCCAGCGGCGGGCTGCGCAGCCAGAAGACGCTGTTTAAAAGATCGTGCTCGTTCTGCAGGGCGATGCTCGGTATCAGCCGCGAGCGGAACCAGGCGCCGGTGCCGTTGCGCCGGAAGAACATCTTTTCCATGAAGCTGCGATCGGTGAAGCGGATGCGGGCGAGCTCGCCGGCCAGATGTCCCATGTAATAGCGCCCGAGCGGGCCATCGACGCCGCCGAAAAGCCGCGGCGCGATTTCCTGCGCAGCCAGCAGCAGGCGGGCATTTTCGCGCCCGCCGCAGGCCAGCACGAAGATCGTTGCCCCCACGGAATGCAGCTTGCCGCGATGCCACACCATGAGCCGTTTCGTGCGGGCGCCTTCGCGATCGAGATCGAGCCCGATCACGGTAGCCTGGGTGACGAGGTGCAGGTTCGGCAGGCTTTCGATCAGCGTTCCATGCGCCTTGGCCATATCCGGCTCGCGGGCCCAGCTCTCGATCGAGGGTTCGAACTCACCTTCCATGTCAGGCATCTCGACGTCAGGCAGTTCGGCGCCGAGAAAGGTGCGGGCATCGTCATAGTAGGTCCTGAAGGCGCTGTGCTCGATCGGCCAGCGGGCATCGCCGCGCGCCGGCCTGCCATCGAAGTCGCTGTCGTCGAACTCCACGCACCGGCCGCCCCAGGCCTTCGAGGTGCCGCCGACCGCGCGGCGGATCGTCAGGCTCGCTTCGGCATGGTGGGCGGTGCTGATGGAGGCCGCAGACGCCAGCCGGTTCGTCTTTTCCGAGATCGCCTTGCCGCCGGATTCCAGGAGCGCGACCGAAAGCCCCGACCGGGCAAGCGCGATGCCCAGCGCCAGACCGACAGGCCCGGAGCCGACGACGCAAACATCGACGCGCCCCGCGAGCAGGTTTTGAAGCGACGAAATCATTTCACCACCCCTGGCTATGATGGCGGGATCATAGCGGTATTTTGCGGTGTGGTGTAATGTAATTTTGGAGAATTCAGCCTTTGGTTGTTGGGGGAACCATGAAGGCTGGCGGCATCGACAATGCGGATTGCAGCTTCGTCCTTTGGAGCAAACTTCGATCGGGTCACGTCGCTATTGCCGTTTCGATCGAGGGGAGGCGGGGAATGCGAGGTGGGAGGCGCACGGCGTCAGCCGCCCTTGCAGCCCAAGTCCACGAGGCTTCGGCCTCTTCCTACTTCTCGCTGGCGCAGAAGTGATGACCTGTTGACCCCGTTGCCCTGTTTTGCGAGCGACTTGGCCAGCCGCAAATGCTAGAGCTTTCCCAGAGCCCTTCAAGCGCGGAAAAGGACCAGGGAACCATGACCACCGCACTCCTCATTATCGATATGCAGATGGTCATGCAGGAGCGGCTCAATGCCGGGCGCGAGCGTGTGAACGGCGAAGCGGGAGAAAAGATCGCAGAGCTCGCCGCCACCTTCCGCGCCGCCCGCAAGCCGGTCATCCATATCCGCCATCGCGACGCAGACGAGAGTTCGGCGCTGCATGAGACGGCGCCCGGCTACCAGCCGATGCCCTGTGCCGTGGCGCGGGAGAACGAACCTGTTTTCATCAAGTGCACCTCGTCCGGCTTCGCGTCGACCGAGCTCGAAGGCTATCTGCAAGAGGTCGGCATCACGCATCTCGTCGTGACAGGGGCGGTCGCCGGCTTCTGCGTCAATACCACTGTGCGGGCTGGCTCGGATCTCGGCTTCAAGATGAGCGTCGTCAGCGACGCCGTGCTCGGCTTCGACCTGCCGGATGCGCATCTATCGGCCCGCGCGATCTTCGACGTGACGATGGCGCATCTGAAATCCGATTTCGCCGAGATCGTCGAGACGCGGCAGCTGACGGCCATGCAGCCGGCTTGATGGGGCGGCCTGAGTTCAACGCCCAGGTCGTGTGGACTCTTGGGATCCCCAAGGCTGAGCAAATCAGATTCAAGACTGTCTTCTGGAGACAGTCATGGGTTTTTTGGATCGTCTGATTTTGCGTGATGAGCAATGGGAGCGGATATCGCCGCATAACGCGCCTCGAGAAAACGGCGAGAAACTACCTCGCCGTCGTCACCATCGCAGCAATCGTCCCATGGATCAGATAACAGTCCAGGCCGTCTAGAGAGAAATAGCTTGGCCCACACCCAGGCGTTTGGCCTCGCGGTAAGCGAGGTCGGCTGCCACCATATCCTCCATGGCGACGCCCATGGCCTTGTAGATCGTGATCTGCTGATCAGACGTCCGGCCTGATCGCTGCCCCAGCAACATCGCACCAAGATCGGTGCCTGCCTCGGGATCAATATTTGCGAGTTCGCAGCAGCCCACGGGTGTTGGCGCGAACGAATCCCGCGTCTCAACAAAGAGGGTGCCGCGAGCGATCAAATCGATCGGAAGTTCGCCGCCGGGCGGCGCGACACCAACCGAGGACACGTGCGTTCCTGGTCGAACCCATTCTGCGGATATTGCGGGGACATAGGAGTGCGTCGCGAGGCACACAACATCTGAAGAGCGTATCGCCGCCTCGAGGTCCTCGACGGCAGTGATGCCTGAATGACGTGAAGCCAGCGCCTGCGCATCAGCAAAATCTTTAGAGAACACTCGAATTTCCTGGAAATCGCGAACGAGCGGCAACAGGTGAAGGTGCTGGCTAGCTTGAACGCCCGCGCCCACGACGGTTGCGACCTTGGCATTGCGCCTAGCGAGTTCTCGCACCGAGAGGACCGCTGAGCCAGACGTGCGTACGGCCGTGATGTAGGTACCATCCATAATGCAAACAGGCATTCCTGTTTCTGGATCGAAGAGATGTATTGTTGCGAGGTGACTGGGGATGCCCCGGGCGATATTGCCTTCGAACACGTTGACCAGTTTTACGGTCAAATGCATTCCCTTCATCCAGGCCGGCATCGCCAACGAATAGCCCGCATTCGGAATATCGAGTTGTGGCCGCGCTGGATTGACGACACGACCGTCGGAGAGCGCTTTGAACCCGTCCGCTAGCGCGTCGAGCAGCTTGCGCAGGTCGATGCATGTTTTGACCTCCGCTTCGCTCAGCGAGAGAATCTTGATCTCACCTTTGGTGTGAGTGCTTAAGGCAGGTTGGGTTCTGTCCATGATGTTGCTTGCCTTCGTCTGGTTGGGGTTTGGTTACTTTCCAACCGTATTGCGGCAAACGGCGCGACGAAATATAGTAATTTCGACTTCTTTGCGTGATTGTCGCGCATTCTAACCCAAGAAAGTGTGAATCGGAAATGAGTGACTTGGACCGTGTCGATCGGATGCTGCTCGGGCTATTGCAAGAAGATGGTCGCCGGACTGTTCTTGACCTCGCCGAACGCGTTGGATTGTCACCCACCGGCGCATCGCAGCGCATCAAGCGGCTTTTCAGTGAAGGCTTTATCCGCGCTGTGCGGGCTGTGCTCGAGCCTTCAAAGATCGGACGCGGCACGCTCGTCTTTATCGAGGTAAGGCTCGATCACACCGCGCCGCACGTCTTCGACCGCTTTGCAGAGGCTGTTGCGAAGGCACCCGAAATCATCGAATGTCATATGGTGATTGGTGGCTTCGACTACCTGGTCAAAGCACGAATAGCTGATATGGCGACGTTTCAGGAATTCCTGCAGCGGGTCATTCTGCCGCTTCCTGGCGTCAGAGAAACCCACAGTTACGCATCAATCGGTGATGTGAAGCCTGACGCATTGTTGCCGCTTTGAGACCTCCGATTTTCCGGACCGGTTGAGGCTGGAAATTCCAGTCCAGACGGAGTTTTCGGCATGAAAAAAGTCGAAGTTCACGGAGGTGCAGATCGCTTTCATTCTGCGGCAAACCGGGGAGCGAACGCCGGTTCCCGTGGTCTGTCGGTAGTCGCGCGTCGCCGCCATCGTCTTATCGATCAGACAAGTGTCCACGCCACCTAGCCCTGCTTCTCGCCCACAAGCCCGAGGATCGGCCCGTAGCCGCCGTGCCAGGATGTATCGTTGCGGCCGAGCGCCGGATTATAGAGCCCGGTGCCGTTTCCGCCGTCGAGGAAGAGCGCGTCGGGGCATTTGAGTTCGTCGCGGAAGAAGCTTGCGAAATCGTGGAAATTCACGTCGCCTTCACTGATGACGAAGCGGAGCGTGCCGTCGGCTGAGAGCCCGACACCGTTGCGGCGCGTGCGGTCGCTCGAGCCTGGTATGAAGATCGGATTGATCTTGCCCGCGATGACGAGCATCGGGCCGGATTGCGTGGCGAGGCGCGTTTTCAGCCGCTGCTTCAGGAAATCCCCGGTAGGGATGATGTGGGCGCCGGTCTCATCGAGATAGAAGATGCCGTTCGGCTGCTTGAAGAAGTTCGGCACCGGGCCGGAAACCTTGGGTGGCGCCTCCGTATTGGCCGGGATCAGCTCCCTGCCATCCTCGACATAAAGCCCCATCGGCGTGAAATCCTCGCGGTACATGCCGGCATTCATGGCAAAGAGGAGCCGATGTCCTTCACTGGTGACAGTATCGGCAACGCCCGAAAACCTGCGATAGGGCTTGCCCCCGGCATCCTTCCAGAACAGGCGCAGATCCGCCTTTGCGGGATCGACATCGCAGACGATATAGGCGGCGCCCTCGAAGCTCTGGCGCGTGCAGGGGTCAGTAGGTGCCGGCGTGCCGCCTGCATCGGGAGCCTCTGCCCTGGCGGCAAACGCGCCGGCAAGAAGCAGGGCAAAGGCGAACATGGTGCGAAGCATGGCATCTCCTGACTCGTAACCCGTGACTCGTAGCTGATGACGGGGAAAGAAGGCGAGAGCGAGGACCAAATTAACGTCTGCCTGCGAAGCTGGCCGCATGCACACTCTGACCGACCTGCTGCCATGGATATTGGCCCTGCCGCCCGCCCTTTGGGAGACCGGACGGGTCCGGAAGACCTATGGCGCAGCGCTCGGCGCAGTTGCCGGTATCATCGTCTTCGGCGGTATCTTCCTCTGGGTGGTGGCACTGGCATTGGTCATCTCCGACCTCGATATGCGGTTGGGTCCTGTCGTGGTGCTGCAGGCGCTCTGCCTGCTGGTCGCACCGCCGGCGGTCACCTGGTGGGTCGGGCGGAAGTCGAGCCTTGCCGCCGGCATTTTCGCAGGCATCGCCGCGGGCTTTTGCCTCCTCTTCGTCACGAGCGTCATCTGGCTTGCCGTGGAGGGCGTCTGAGCAGCAGTGCGGGAGAGGCCGGTTGGTCAGCGCCAAACCCAGCGGTCAATTCAAGCCCCATTTGACCAGCCGCTTCTGTGGTATATCCTGCCCACCAGCCAGTGACATAACCGCAAAGGATGCGCTCATGGAGACGATCAGGATCGGCGGTTTGGCGCTGGAATTCCTGCACAGCAAGGATGATACGGCCGGAAGCCTCGATCTCTTCCGCATGACGGTCGCGCCGCAGGCAAAAGTGCCGGCGCCGCATTATCATGAGAGCTGGGATGAAGTGGTCTATGGTCTCTCGGGCACGCTCACCTTTCGCATCGACGGCGCCGATCAGGTGATCGGGCCGGGCGGGTCAGCCTTCATTGGCCGCGGCGTGGTGCATTCCTTCCGCAATGACGGCCAAGAGCCGGCAACCGTCTTGAACGTCCTGACCCCCGGCGTGCTCGGCCCTGCCTATTTCCGTGAAATTGCCGATCTCATGGCCGCCGGCGGGCCACCTGATCTGGAGAAGGTGAAGGCGATCATGGGCCGCTACGGGCTGGTGCCGGCAGCGGGGTAGGCGGCGGCCACAGCATCGGCCCGAAAATCGGAATCGATTTTCGGAAAGCCTGATGCGTCGGTTCAAAGGTCAGAGCGTCCTCCAGCGAGGATGGCCACCGCAGTCCGTCATGCTGCGAGCGTTCCCACGAAATCCGCATAGGCTGCCTTGCGGATATCTGTCTTGAACTGGCCCCACATGCCCTCCAGCGCCGTGTTGGTCAGCGTCAGCACGGTCAGCCCGTTGGCGGGGTCGATGAACCAGTTGTGGCCATAGGCGCCGCCCCATTGCAGCGTGCCCGGCGCCTGCGGCGAGGCATCGGCGGCGGGATCTGCGAGCACTGCCCAGCCGAGGCCGAAACCCCAGCCGGGGCCGTCCGACTGGGCGGACGCGCCGATGCGGTCGCGCCGCATTTCGGCAAGGGTCTCCGGTTTCAGGATGCCGCCGCCATCGGTGCGCATCGCCTCGAAGAAGCGCAGCATGTCGTCTGCCGTGCCGACCATGCCTGCACCACCCGAGGGATAGGCGGAAGGCGCAAGCGCGCGTGACGGCGAGAAGATGGCGTTGCCCGTGGTGCTGCCATCACGCATGGCCTCCGGCTCAGGCGTGCCGTCCAGATAGGGTTTGACCAGACGTTCCGGCGCGCGCGCCAGAAAGCCGGTATCGGCCATGCCGAGCGGGCCGGTGACATGCCTTGCGACGATCTCCTGCAGCGGCGCACCCGCCACGCGCTCCAGAACCGCGCCGATCACATCGATGCCGAGCGAATAGCGCCAGGCGCTGCCGGGCGCAAAGGCGAGCGGGGCTTCACCCAGCCGACGGATATTCTCGTCCAGGTCGAAATCCACGAGGTCGAGACCGTCGGAAATGCCGAGCCTGCGATAGGCGCCCTCCGGCCCCTCGATGAAGCCGTAGCCGAGGCCGGATGTGTGGGTCAGCAGATGTTCCAGCGTGATGACCGGCCGGCTGCCATCGGCAAGTGCCGGGCGGAAATCCGGCAGGGTGGCGGTGACGGGATCGGAGAGCCTGATCGCGCCCGTCTCGACGAAATGCATGGCGGCAGCAGTGACGACCGGCTTGGTGAGCGAAGCGAGCCGGAAGACCAGCGAGGCTTCCATCGGACGGCCGGCTTCGCGGTCGGCAAGGCCGGCGGCGCGGCGATAGACCATCTCGCCATCCTTCAGCACGGTCACGACGGTGCCGACGATGCGCCGCTCGGCGATGGCGCTGTCGATCGCCCGATCAAGCGCCGGCGATCTTTTTTTCGGCTCCGATCTTTGCTCTGGACCCGATATTTGCTCTGGAATAGACATCACGATCCTCCTATTATCACAATGACCACTCCAGAATAACGGAGCGCCAAAGGATTTCAAGAGTGATCACTGTGATAAATGAAGAAAAGCGCCGCCGCGGCCGTCCACCGGCTTTCGACCGCGCCGAGGTGCTTAGCAGGGCGGCAATCCTCTTCTGGCAGCGCGGTTATGAGGGCACCTCGATTTCGGACCTGACGGAGGCCATGGGCATCACGCCGCAAAGCCTCTATGCCGCCTTCGGCTCCAAGGCCGAGCTCTACCGCGATGCGGTGAGCTGGTATCTGCACAATGTCGGCGAAAGCGGCTGGCAGGAGGCGGAAGACGTGGTCGATGCCTTCGGCGCGCTGCTCGAGGACACGGCCGTCAATTTCACCCGACCCGGCTATCCGCCTGGCTGCATGATCTCGACTGCGGTGCTGACGGCCGCCGTCGAGAATATCGATGTCGCCGCCCATATGAGCCAGCTGCGCGAGGCCAATGTCGGCCGCTTCGTGGAGCGTTTGCGGCGCGCCATCAGTGAAGGGCAATTGCGCCCGGATGCCGATGTGACCGCGCTCGCCCGCTTCCTCGGCGCGATCATCCAGGGCATGGCGGTGCAGGCGCGCGATGGCGCGGATACGGCGACCTTGCGAGACATTGCCGACATGGCGATTGCGCAGCTGGAGCGCTGGCGGGTGTGATGGTGGAGGAGGCGGCGGGTTGGCGCCTGTATGAAGAGTGAGGAGGGGCGTGCCGCGTGGGCGGTGCTGCCGTCCCGCTATCGTCGACCGCAGCTTACCTAAGGAGAGCGGTAGGCCGAATTCCACCCAGACGAGCCTCACGTAACGGAATACACCTTTGAATCCGTTCAGTTTTCTCGAAAATCTTCGTAATCCCGCAAAACATCACCCGATTGGGGGGTGGCGATTGCCCGGCTAACGGCTAGGGTGAGATCGGCCTTGTGGAGCTGGGCCGACTTGACGCAAATTGGAGGCCGTCCTTCCCGACGAGCCTCCTTTTTTATGTGCCACCCCCGGCCGTGCGCGGGCGTACAAAACTACCGGGCGTGGACGCCCAGCAGCTCGAACTCGTCGATCAGGCCAACCACCTTCTCGCCATCGAATGTCTCGGCGCCGATGATGCTTTGCCCGTCATATTTCTCGGCCTGCAGGATGATGACGTATTTGTCCTGTTCGCGGAAATAGCCGTATTGCGGGATTTCGATATCGAGCGGCTTTCCATCGCTGCTGCCATCATGCCCGGCTGCGAAGATCGCCGTTCCGTTATCGACATCTTCGGGTGCAGCACCGCGGCCGATCAAAAAGCCCGAGTTCGGCAAGGCCGGCCACTTGGCGGCGCCGCTGAAAAGCAGGGCGGCGCTGAGTGCTACGGCGAGCGCCCTGATGGTCTTGAACTCAGTTGCCTTTGCCATGGTCCACTCCTGCCATGCGAAGAAGGGCGAGGGGGCTTCATTCTATGAATTCTCCCTGCAGCCAGAAGTTCCCAAAAACCGCCAACCGGAGGCAGGCGCAAGACAGGAGAGCCGCACTGCACAATTTTATTCGCGATGGCGCATATAGGGCACAGGATATCCGGTAGCCGGATACCGGTGGAGGGTGCCAAAGCTCACTCCGGCTGTGGTGTCGGGGTTTTCATGTAGTCGCAGATCCCAGTGAAATAGAAGGTCTGCCCGCCCTGTTCGGCTTTCGACAGGCCAAATTCCCAGACGGCGAATTTATCGGAATCGTAATAGATGGCGGCACCCAGGAAAGCGTCGAGCCGGCCGCAATCGCCCATGCCGGTGCCCGTATAGATCGAAAGCGTCTTGCCTTCGATCTTGCCCTTCAGCACCTTGTCGATCTCGAAATCGCCGCGTGTCATACGGGTCGGCTTCCCATCGGTCAGCGAATCCGGAAGACCGACGCCGTAGGTCACCAGCTTCATGCGGCCTCTCACCACGAGGTCGGAACTGGAAAATCTCTGCTTATCGGATATTTTCTTGCAACTGCAGGCGGCAGCCTGTGAGGCTGTCAGCCCCAGAAAAAGCGACGCAAGGATTGCGGCTGCGACACGACATGACTTCATCGAAATCCCCATTTGAAAGAACGCATCATCCACCCCGGCCACTTCTAGGGATGATTGCAGAAAATGGCGGACCGATGGCAGAACAGTATGCCCGTCTGATCTTTCTGAAGGGGCTGGGCTACGGGCCGTTGCATTGCTGTAACAGCTGTTTATCTTCGTTTGCTGTGGTCGAATCTGCGGTGTTACGGCACGGCATAAATTCGCAATTCAAAATTGATTTTCCATAGGGTTCGGATAGGCCTGCAGCTGCATGCCGGAGGGGATATTGTGAAAAAATTCATTGCAACTCTGGCTCTCGTTTCTTTGGCGGCAAGCGTGTCCGGCCCGACGGAAGCTGCCGACAGCTATCAGCGGCAATCCGTATCCAGAACAGTGATGACGGGCGTGCGGTCGAAGCTCGGTCAGCACTGGCACATCAAGAATAACTGCAGGCTGGCAGATGTGCCGGTCACCCGTATCGTCGAGGCTCCGAAGCATGGACGTGTCGAGATTGCGCGTGAGCGTGTCTTTCCCGATGCGAGCGGACAGTATGCCCGCTGCCGGAATGTCGAGGTACCGGGTCTCGTTCTCTATTATACCGCCAGGGGCGGATATACGGGCAAAGACAAGTTCGTCCTGCGCGCTCCCCACGGCGACGGGTTGATCAGGGACACCACGTTCAATGTACTGGTGCTAAACTAGGCTTCTACGCCGGTCAGCCGACGTCCTGATCCGCTTCGCGCGTCATCTCGACCATCGTCGGGCGAAAGCCCATGGCGGCGAACAGGCTGCGCGCGGTCTCGTTGCGGTAGGCGGTCGACAGCACGAAGCGTTCGGCGCCGAGGGATTTCAGGCCGGCCATCGTCGCTTCCAGCAGCATGCGGCCAACGCCTTCGCGCCGCCGCGCCGGATCGACGAAGAGATCGTGGATGACGCCTGCCGGCCCGCGCAGGGACATATAGTCGAAGCCTTCGAGCGCGGCATAGGCATAGCCGACCAGCGCGCCCTCATCTTCGGCGACGAGGAGCACCGTCTCCGGCAGAGCGAGCTCGCTTTCGAGGAACTGCGCATAGCGCGCCGGCGTGCTTTTTGCCGCTTCGATGAAGCGCTTGGCGTCCAGTTCGTGATGCAGCGTGACGAGCAGGGCTCCGAAGCCGCCGAGGGTTTCCATGTCGGCGGGCCTGGCAAGGCGGATCCTTACAGCATGTTCAACCGGCTTCGTCGCCATATGTCGTTCCCGTGGGCTTTTAATCGAGGCGCTGCTTTTAATCGAAACGCTGGGGGTGCGCGGAGATCCTTCCTACATCGGGGCCGGTTCCAAGGCCATATCTTCCACGCGTGATGACGCCTTAGGCTGCCCGACGCCGGCTATCC
The DNA here is from genome assembly GCF_056398305.1 of Rhizobium sp. 01T444. NCBI lineage: Bacteria > Pseudomonadati > Pseudomonadota > Alphaproteobacteria > Hyphomicrobiales > Rhizobiaceae > Rhizobium > Rhizobium sp. 01T444. The sequence goes on along the minus strand of NZ_JBFTPD010000028.1, from coordinate 6,339 downwards.
AGCGACGGGTGGGCCGGGCACATATTCCGGAAATTCGGCCGCACCCAGGCTCAGCGCCTTCACCATCAGCAGCCCGTCATCGAAATATCCGTTTCTCTGATAGAACTGATGCGTGCGCTCACGGCCGAGGATCATGGCGAGGCGGATGACGGCGCATTCCGTGCGCTCTGCTTCCGCCTCCATCCAGGCCATCATCGCCGCACCGATGCCGCGGCTGCGCAGTTCCTCGTCGACGGAGAAATTGTCCACTTCCATATATTTGCCGCACCAGAGCTGTGTGCCGGTCCAGAAGCCGGAGATGCCCACCATGCGCTCGCCCATATAGGCGGCGTTGCAGCGGTAATTGCCCTGCGCGATCATCGCCGACATGCGATCGCGGAAGACGGCCTCGCTCAAATGGCCGACCTGGCTGTTGAGCGGAAAGATCGTCGCGATTTCATCCATGCCGAAAAGCTCGCGGATGATGATGTCCCCGGACATGACACGCCCCCTTGTCACTGTCGTCAGACTGCATCCGATCGGTGTCGTCGTCCAGAGGGGAGCCGGTGTTCCCAGCGAATCTTCACCACCTGTGGGGGAGGTGGCCGGCAGGACAGAGGGATGGCCACACGGCATACGGTCAGCTTTTTCGACGTTCCGCAGCCCTCCAGCAGCAAGAACGCGAGCAAATATTCCGGTGCTAAATCAGCCGTTTACAGCCGGAACTTGCCAGCGATTTTAAGTTTTTCTGCTGATTTCTGTTGCCAAATTTAAATTTGACCTTATATTGCCTTCATCGACCATTGCTTGTGACGTCGTTGAAGAGCCTATGCGCTCTCGTCAGATTTCCTTCCAAATAATCGACCCAATCCCGCAGGGTATCGCGGGGAACTTCAACGGTTGCTTTGAAAGGAGATCGTTATGAATACAGGTACAGTCAAGTGGTTCAACGCCACCAAGGGTTTCGGTTTTATCCAGCCGGATAACGGCGGCACCGACGTTTTCGTCCACATTTCTGCAGTTGAACGCGCAGGTCTGCGCTCGCTCGCAGATGGACAGAAGGTCACCTACGACATCGTGCAGGACCGTCGCTCGGGCAAGAGCTCTGCTGACAACCTCCGCGCTGCCTAAGAATTTGTCACGACTTCGCGCGACCACGGATGTACTGGCGCGCGGAGACGAAGACAGAGGCCAGAAACTGGCCGGGGAAGGTCGGGAGCAGTCCCGGCCTTTTATTTTGATTTCATGTGGAGAACGATATGGTAAGCCGTCGTTACCGGCCGGGTGACACCATCATGCTCAAGCATGGCGTTCTCGGCAGCGTCCAGCCCTCGGGCTCGGGCAACATTCTATCCGTCCTGCCGGCCGCGCAGGGCTTCGTCCATTATCGCGTCCGGTTCCAGAGTGAGAATTTCGAGCGCAGCATCCGCCAGGATGATATAGACGTCGCGGCATCGCCCTCGGCGCCCCTGCCTACCGAAGTGCGGGCGGCTTCCGAAAGTTCTAAATCGAGCTGGATCAATTCGAATTCGATCCGCATCAGGAAATAACAGCAGCAAAGCTGATTAAGGAGAAATCTTGCAGGTACTCGTCCGAGACAACAATGTCGATCAGGCCCTCCGTGTGCTCAAGAAGAAGCTGCAGCGCGAAGGTGTGTTCCGTGAAATGAAGGAACGCAGCGCCTATGAAAAGCCGTCGGAAAAGCGCGCCCGCGAAAAGGGCGAAGCAATCCGCCGCGCCCGCAAGCTCGCCCGCAAACAGGCGCAGCGCGAAGGCCTGCTGCCGGCACCGAAGAAGAAGGTGATGCCCGCCCGCGGCGGTCGCTGATCTTTTCCCGGTCTCCCGATCCATCGAGAAGGAGGAAGCATGACCGAGACGAAGGACACGTTCTTCAAGCCCGAAAAGCTTTCGCCGCAGGCGAAGGCCGAGCAGACGACGTCTGTCGCCAGGGACATCCTTGAAAGCGAAGCTGCCGCCCGGCAGAAGAAAACGGAAAAGCTGCGCGCGCTGAGGCTCGCCCAGCCAGCCCCCGAGGCGCCGGCAAAGAAGACCAGGGCGCCGAAGAAGGGCTAGGGGCTTTCGAGCCTCGCCTTGCTACGGCTTGGTATGATTGATGATTTTGAAGCGGTGCTCTTTGGGCGCCGCTTTTTGCGTTTGGTGATGGCGCTACATCGATTCGGCTCGCCGTCAGGAGGGCAAGAGGCTTTAAAGGTCGGGGTCGTCCTTGCAAACTCCAGTCATCGCACATTTGGAGCCGATTGATGTTTTATGTGGCAATTGGCTGAGGATCTCGCATCTCCACATGTGTTGCGCAAAATCGGTATCCATGTCCGTCCCGTCAATCATGACCGTTCCGCCCCTGATGACGGGCCGGACTGTCCCGTTTGCAATATCGAGGGCGATTATCCTGATGAACATATTCGCGTATTGGCATGGCCGCATGGCCGCTGCAAACTTCGTCCGTTCATCTCCTTCACGTTGAGCCACGCCCGCTATTTCTGAAAGCAGAGGCCCGTCTTCGGCTTCGATCCGCTCACCGAGTCTTTCCAGGCCAACCTTATCGGCCTTCTCAACCAGCCCAGCCAGTTTGATTGCTAACTGCTGAGCGCCGTTGCCGTCATTAAACCGTTCGAGTGCAGATATCAGTTGTGCCGATTCCATAGCAAACGTGGACGCCGGCAACGTAATGACGGCGCAGAAAGCGGCTACAAATTTATTTGGGGACATCCAAGGTACCTGCCGATGCATTCTAGCGTCGGCAATATCGACTGCATCTTCGGGTTGTTCAAGGCTGGGAACGGTTGTTTGCGGCCGCTTTCGCAAAAAGCCTCTCGCCCCCCAAGACTGGGGCGCGCTGGATTCCTGTGACATCCCTCGTGACGGCACGAGGAGGGAATGAGGGTGGGGAGGAGTCGGCGCCCAGCCTATCTCGCCAATAATGGGGAATAGAAGGACTGGCCGAGACTTTCGGACCGGCCCGGACTTCGGCAGGGCAGGCAACGCAGCGCCCAAAGCCAACCGCGCTACTGCCCTAACAGTTCATTTACCACGGCATCAACTTCGCGGCTCGATGCTCGCATAAATTGATATCTCCAGGCGATACTATCAAGACAACAAGCGAACTTCGGGGCACCTTATGCTGTGGAAACTATTTGCGGGAGCGCTTTGCCTCTGGCTCCTGGATTGCGTCTATATTCTCTATAGCAATGAGCCCACGTTCGAGATGTTTGTCGACGGCGTCATGCAGCTTTTTGGCGTTGCGGCCGTACTCAGCTATGGGTTCGACCTTGAGATAATAGACCGTCGATATTGGAGCACCTTTTCCAAGATCTATGCAGCCTACATCGCCTATCGCGTCGTCCGGCCGCTGTGGACTCTTTGGGGCATCTCGACATCCCACGACGACTCCGCAACCCTATCATTGATGTGGATGGGCCTTGGAGCGGTACTCTTGCTCATTGCTACGCTCGGCTATTTCCAGTGGCTCGCCATGTTGCGTTGTTCGCGGGGAGAGGCGGCAGGCCGGCGCTAATTGCAGCTGTCGGCACCCAACTTCCCTCATTCCTGTGCCTGTCACAGGAATCCACCCACCGCGCGTCTGCGCGGTGAATGACTCATGCATTAAGAGGAAAAGTCTCTCCTGCCCAAGGACTTGGGCAGGCTGGATTCCTGTGACATCCCTCGTGCCGGCACGAGGAGGGAATGAGGGGCGGTGGGGGGGACCGCGCCGTACTAGCTCAACCCAACCCCACTCAGTTCCGCACCTCGAAGATCATGTTGAACGGCGTTTCACTCGAGCGGCGGAAGTGGTGATATCCCGCATCCAGCGCCACCTTGCGCAGTTTCATCTCGCCCGCCTGCGCGCCAAGCCCGAGGCCGACTTCCTGGGCCATGGAGGCGGGTGTGCAGATCATCGTCGAGGCGCCGTAATAGACGCGGCCGACGGGGTTTAGGTTGTCCTTCAGGCCGTCATGGGCGAAGGGTTCGACGATCATCCAGGTGCCGTCCTTTTTCATCGTCTCGCGGATATGGCGGCCGGCGCCGACAGGGTCGCCCATGTCGTGCAGGCAGTCGAACATGGCCACCAGATCATAGTCGCCGGCCGGAAAATCCTTGGCGGATGCCTTGCTGAAGGTCACCCGGTCGGCCACACCTGCTTCCTTCGCAGCGCGCTTTGCCCGCTCGATCGACGGACCGTGATAATCGAAGCCGTGGAAATGCGATTTCGGGAATGCCTGGGCCATCAGGATGGTCGAGGCGCCGTGGCCGCAGCCGACATCGGCGACTTCGGCCCCGCGTTCCAGCTTTTCCTTCATGCCCTTCAGCGCCGGAATCCACTCGGTCACGAGATGGCTGTTATAGCCCGGCCGGAAGAAGCGCTCGGTGCCGCGGAAGAGGCAGGTGCTGTGTTCATGCCAGCCGAGACCGCGCCCCGTTTTGAAGGCTTCCTCCACCTTCGGCTCGTCCATCCACATGGACTGCACAATCTCGAAGGCGCCGCCGAAGAAGGCGGGGCTGTCCTCATTGGCAAAGACCAGCGCCTGCTCGGGCGTCATGGCGAACTTGTTGGAGGCTTCGTGATAGGTGATGTAATCGGAGGCCGCCATGGCGGCCAGCCATTCGCGCACATTGCGCTCCGTGAGGCTGGTCGTTTCCGCAAGCTCCATCGAGGAGCGCGGCCGCCCATCCATCATCGCCTTGAACAGACCGAGATGATCACCGAGCACAACGAGAACGCCTGACACCCCAGCCCCGAGATCGCCGACGAGGCGACCGACGAGTGCGTCGACTTTCTGCATGTCAGGTTGCTTCATGCCGTTCGGCATATCGGCTTTTGGCTTGGCCTGTTTCGATTTTTCAGCTTTCGGCAGATCAGTATTAGGCATGGCACCCTCCTCAAGATGCGTTAACCCCAGCCCGATGGATCGACCTTGTGGGGATTGTAGGTCGAGGCGCGGGTCAGTCAATGCTGCATTCGGGTGACAAGGGCGGGTGAGGGCGACGTGGAAAGCTTGGAGGCGATCCGATCGTGTCAACGGCCACAGGTTGAAGCGTTGCAGCAACATGGCCTGTCCTTCGCATGTGATAGCGACAAGCGCAGAGATCTGGAGGGAGCGAGCGGTTTGCGGAATTCGGCAGCAGAGCCGCCAGCGGTGGCGCATGACGGATCGACCGCCGCGGGAGAAATGGCGACTAAAGTCAGCCAGAGACACCGTCCCCGCTTGGAAATTAAGTGCCACGCCGTCCTTTCCGCGTTATAATGATCGGCTGCGATTTAGACGGAAAGGTGAAGCCAATGAAGAGGCTCGCAATCATTGCCCTGTCGCTCACGGCGGCGTTGACGAGCGCCCCGCCGGCCGTGGCATTTCCCACCATTGTCGCCCCTGATGTCGAGGCGCTACAGGCGCAACCGGTGCGCTACCGTGGCGGCTATGGCGGCTACTATGGCGGCTATCACGGCGGATACTATCGCCACCATGGTGGCAACGATTGGGGTTGGGCGCTCGGCGGCCTGGCCGCAGGCGCGATCATCGGCGGAATGCTGGCGCAGCCTAGATATTATGGCCCCAGCTACTACGATCAGGGCTATTACGGCTCGACCTATGACGGTCCGTACTACTACGGCTCGACGCGATATTACGCGCCACGCTATTATTATCGCCAGACCTATTATGGCGGCAACGGACATGTGCGCTGGTGCTATGCGCGTTACCGGTCCTACAGAGCTTACGACGATACGTTCCAGCCCTATCACGGTCCACGACAGGCGTGCGTCTCGCCTTACTATTGATGGGCGCGTAGAGCGGCCGGCGTCACACTCATCGCCTTGCCTTGATCGCGTCGTTCGCCTGCCTACGGAAGTTCGATTTCGCCTGCTACCACGTGGTTGAGGGCGGTGCCTTCCGCCGTCAGCGTCATGCGGACCTTCAGCTTTTTGCCGCCGATCTGGTGGTCACGCACCGTCTCCTCGATCTTGCGCTGTGAGGTCACGCCGACTTCCTTCAGGAACTTGCGGATCGACATGTTGAAGGCGTCTTCGCTCATGGTGGAGTCCTCTGTGTCCGGAAGGGATTGTAAGGGAAGGCGAGCGATCAGGAAAGCTGGATGGGAGGTGCGGTGTCAATAATGCAGCCGCCGGCGCATCCTAGAGCCTTTCCTGGTCAGATTGCAGCATTCTGTTGGCTCAAACGGAGTCGGATGGTCGACCGGCCGGCGCGCGTCGTAGCCCAGATCTACGGCCAAGCCGGCCGATCGATCAGGCGACCCGTTTCAGCCAACCCCGGTGGTTTGCTTGCAAACCAGCTAGGGCCGGGCATCTTTCCGCCAGGATCAAAGGCATCTTTCCGCCAGGATCAAAGG
>NZ_JBFTPD010000027.1:0-99402 GCF_056398305.1 Rhizobium sp. 01T444 | reverse complement strand
CATCCATGATCACGCCAGCTTCCGACCTGATTTTCTGCTTCACGGTCGCGTCCTGAGTGGACTTTTCCGACACGAAGCCCGTCCTGCCCGTCCTTGCAGCGTCATAGGTCGCGTTCTTCAAAAGAATGTCGGCGGCAAACGCGATTCCCGTCTCTATGATGGCAAACGTGATGAAGATCAGGACAGGAGAAATGATCGCGAATTCAACGGCAGTGGCGCCCTCTTCAGACGCGCGAAATCGCTCGATCTCGAGACCTCTCAAAACACACCTCATCTGCCGAAAATTTCAACCTGAGGAAGCAATATCGCCAGAGTCTTCACAAGCTTCTAAAAGAAAGGATTGCATTTGATGCAACCGACGCTTTAGCTCAGTAGATTTTATTTCCCGGATAGGCTTTGCAGAACAGATAGGAGAAACTGCTACATCCTGTTTGACAAGAGGATGTCGTCGGTGAGTGGCTTCAAGCGAGTTGAGGCGACGACTGGCTCATAGTTGCCATGCCATTACACGACGTCAGGTATTTGATTGAATTCGGAATTATCGCAAGGTGTGAGCGGCCATCGTTTATTCTACTTCACTTCCGAAGCCTTGATGGAATTCGAACCTGCGACCGACTCGTGCCTCGATTAGACGCTTCCATAAATCGCCGATTTTTTTGGCTGGAGCGGCATAGGATGATTTGCGGATCTTCCGCGAACACTTCACCATTGCAAAACCGGCTGACCACGAGATGCCTAGCACCTCCAGCGCAATGCAGCGGTAGCAACGGGCGAATCCCATAGAGAAAACTCCTCGTCCGTGAGGAAGGCGAGCGTGATGGAAAGGCCCTGCATGTCGAGCGAAGTGGCATAGGTGCCAACAAGCGAGCGCTCGACCCGCAGGCCGTACTCCGACATGATGCGAAGGGCAGAGTTGTAGGCGAGATAGAGTTCAGCAGGCGGTGTGCCGCCAAGTCCGTTCACCAGAAGCAATGCTCTGTCTGTGCTTCGGTTGGTATCGTTGAGGATCGTCTCGCTGAGATACCTGACGATAGTGTCAGCGTTGGAGAAACGCTCTCTCGAATGACCCGGCTCCCCATGAATGCCGACGCCCATTTCTACCTCGTTCGGCCCGAGCGCGAAGGTTGTGCGCTGGGTGTCCGGCACGGCGACACCGGTCAGGGCAACGCCCATCGACCGGATGCGTGAAGCGAGGTTGTCGCCAAAGGCTTTTAGTTCCGAAAGGGAGCGACCCTGCTCGGCCGCCGCTCCGAGCAGCTTTTCAGTGATGAGCGTGCCGGCAACCCCACGTCGCCCACGACCGTCGCCGGCCCTCGTCGTTTCGATGTCGTCGCAGGCAAGGACCATTTCAATTTTATGCCGGTCCGACGCCATCTCCGACGCCATTTCGAAGTTCATGACGTCGCCATCGTAGTTCTTGACGACGAGCAAGCAACCGGCGCCGGTGTCTGCTTCCTCAATCGCGCTGACGATCTGGCTGGGCGTGGGCGATGTGAAGATATATCCGACGCAGGCAGCATCGAGCATGCCGCGACCGATAAAGCCGATATGCATTGGCTCATGGCCGGCCCCACCACCAGAAATGATGGCGACCTTGCCAGGAACCAGTTCACGGCGGCGTATACATTTACGGTCGGCGCCAAACACAACGAACTCCTGATGGGCGCGCACAAAGCCTTCGATGCTTTCGGCGACCATGGTCTCCGCTGTGTTCATGAATTTCTTCATCAAGCCCCTCCCAAGGCGATGATCATGCCAATCCTTTTGCATGTGCCACAAGGGCTTGCCTAATCCGGCAACCCTGAAATTGCGGCAATCTTCTGCACCAGATCGGCAATCGCTTCCTCCAGCAGCCGGTTGCGTCTCTCGTCGCCGAAATCGGGCACCATCAGCGAAATGTGCCGCAGTTTTTCCGAGGCGCCAAGTTCCGGCAGCTTGCCTGGATGCGCAGCTTGATAGGCATCCAGAAAGCGCTCCTGTTCAGCGGCGCTGAAATGGCACACCCGGAAGATCGTCGCGAGATGCCGGGCAGGAAGCGGCGTTGCATAGGTCGGGCTCGTTATCTGCGTGACGAAACTGCGATGTTTGCCAAGTTCCGTCGCAAGCCGCTGGCGTGTTCCAGAAGGCCTGTTGTCGATGATTTGCGCCAGAATGGACTTGTAGGCGATAATGGCGTCTTCCGTGTCTTCGCGCGCCATCCTATTCTCCGGCTGCCTTTGTCCCATCTGCCTTCAGGCCGACGATTGCCGATCTTATCGCGGGAAGTTGAGTGGGTGCCACGGAAAAATGCCGTATGCCTGCGGCAAGCAGATCCTTGGTCAGGGATGGATCCCCGGCCATGTCGCCGCAGATGCTGACCGGTTTGCGTCCGGCGAGTTTTATGGCCTGGGTCAGCAGGCGCAGTACGGCCGGCACCGCCTTGGCCTGGTAAAGCGTAAAGTCGGCATTCTCGCGTGGCGAGGCGACGAGATATTGCGCAAGGTCGTTCGTCCCGAACGAAAAAAAGTCAGCGCTTTCGAACTCGTCCAGCATGAGGGCTGCGGCCGGGACCTCTACCATCATTCCGATGGGAGGCATGCGATGCGGCACACCGCGTCGGGCGAGCGCGTCCGATTCTTCGCGATAGATCTGCCTGATATCATCGACGTCGGATGGAAACATCACCATCGGCAGCAAGATGCGAAGACTGCCGAAGACTGCCGCACGCAAAAGCGCGCGGGCTTGAACACGCGCGATCTCCGGCCGGGCCAGCAGGAGACGGATACCGCGTAGCGAGGGTACTTCGGCAAGTCCGGCGAGCGGCTTGTCGCCGCCTATATCCAGCATGCGAATTGTAACTGACCGACCGTCCGCCCAATCCAGCAGATGGCGGTAGATTGCAAACTGCTTTTCCTCGTTTGCGGCATCTCCAAGCGATGTCAGGGCGAATTCCGAGCGCATCAACCCGATGCCGGCGGTTGTCGCAACGTCAATCGCATCGACTTCGTCGGTAGCGTTGACGTTGACGGCCAGCAGGACCTGCGAGCCGTCGGCCGTGTACAAAGTGCCGTTGTCGGCTGTCGATGCCATGCTTGTCAGGCGATGGTCGAGCGGAGCCGGCGTCGCCCTCTGCTTGGCTATCTGAAGCATGATGATACCTGAATCGCCATCAACCCCGATGTATTGTCCTTTCTCCGTCGCGAAGCGACCAGCGCCGATGACCATCGGGACCGAGCGAGACCTGGCAAGCAGCGCCACATGGCCGACTGCGCTGCCCGCGTAAAGGGCGATACCCCCACCGGCCGACCAGTCATGTGCCAAGAAGCGACTGGGCTCCATGTCTTTTCCAACATAGATGGAGCCGGCCGGAAAGTCGTCGATCGGCACCCCGGTCAGGATCGACAGGACGCGATTCTTGACGTCGAGAATGTCGACGGCACGCGCCTGCACTTGGTCTTCCTCCGCGCCTTCCAGTTCGCGGATATAGCCATCGAGTGTCCCGGCCCAGGCAAACGCCATATTTTCGCCCGCGTCGATCCGCGCGCCGGCCGTCTCCATCAGCGTCGGGTCCTCGAGCACTTCGATCTGAAACTCGATGATTTCTCCGCTCTCAGGGTCTGTCCCGGCCGCAATGTTGCGTAATTCGTGTATGGCCTTCTTGATGGCATCGCCGAGTTCGGCATGGCCCGAAAGGCTCGATGGCGGCAACGCAGCAGCGGCCATCGGCCTCGCGACATAGGCCGGCCCGGTTGCAACGCCCGGCGATGCACCTATGGCTTTCAGACTAGGCGGTGCGGCCATGCTTCTTTTCCTCATCGAAGTTACGCTCGACGAGGCCTTTCAATGCGCGAATCGCTTCCTCGGCGAGGATCCCCTCGGCGCGAATCTTGAGCAATGATCCCTTACGGATCCTGGCACCCATGATCTTGATGATGCTCTTGCCATTCAGCCAGACATCGCTGCCGTTGATCGCGACTTCGATCGAGCAGGGAAACGACTTTGCAAGCCGCGTGAATGTCACCGAGGGCCGAGCATGCAGTCCAACGCCATGCTTGACCTCTACCTCCGTCTGGCAGTTGGCATGCATCTGTTCGCCCTCACGGCCTCCCATGCGCAATCCGCTGCTCATCAGGGTGATAGCTCCTCTGCCGTCGCAATCACCTTGCCCAGCGATGCGCCGCCGGAGGCCTCGGCCGCCGCGATAACAGCTCCCTCCACGACGGGTGCATTACAGATCGATACCAGCTTCGACCTCGGCAGGCCGAGCATTTCGACCGCCATTTCACTGTTGGTTTCAGCTCCACCAAGATCAACGAAGACGGCAACGCCTGCGTCCGACCAAGCCTCCTCGATGGCTTTGAGAATACCGCGGGCATCCGTCCCGAGTTCGCCGTGACTATTACCGCCCGACCAGGCAAGCGGCACACTGTCGCCGACCATCTGCCGCACCATGTCGGCAGTACCACGCGCAACCAGCGGCGAGTGGGAAACAATCACAATCCCAACGTTGGGCCTCTTCCCATTCATACAGGTCGGTACTCCTCGAGGTAGCGGCAGATCGCAGTTGTCAGCAGTGCACAACTTGAGGCGCCCGGATCGACATGACCGATCGACCGGTCTCCGAGATAGGAGGCACGCCCGCGCATGGCTCTCATCGCTGCCGTCAGCTCGGCAGAAAGTTCGGCCCGGCGCGCGATGTCCGTCAGAGGCAATCGATGTGCGAGCGCGTCCTGAACGGGATAGAGAACATCAAGAAGCGTCTTGTCCCCAGCATGTGAGCGGCCACGACGCGCGACGGCGTTGATCGCCTGTTTCAGTGCCGAAGGAAAATCCTTCTCCTCGTCCGGGGCACGGAGCTCGCGGCCCATCTCCATGAGCAACGTCCCGTAAAGCGGGCCTGCCGCTCCGCCGATGTTCATGACGAGCGTCAGGCCAATTTTCTCAAGCGCGTCAGGCAAGGGAAGGGCAGAAACGAAGGCTTCCTCGGCGCTCACCGCTTCGCAGCCGCGGCGCATGTTCGTTCCATGATCGCCATCACCAATGGCGCGATCAAGCGCACACAGGTGCTCGCTGTTTGCCGCGATCGTCGCACGGCAAGCTTCGATCAATCCCATGAGAAGAACCGGTTCAGCCAGCACCCGAAACCCTCCCGCCTGCAGAGCTCATACGAGCGCTGCCATTACCTCGAATACGCCTGCCACGGCCACGGCACCCGGATCGGGCACACCTTCCAGATCCCTTTCGCCAACGTAGGAGGCACGACCGGCCTTGGCCTGTCGCATCGCTCTTGTCGACTCAGCACCTGCCGTCGCCGCTCTTGCCGCGGCTGCAACCCCCTCCGATGAAAGGGCCGCAAGCGCGGGAGCCAGTGCGTCGACCATAGTGCGGTCGCCCACAACGGCGCCTCCATAGAACGTCATCCGATCAAGCCCGGCAAGCAGGGCAGCGGCGATATCCTCCTTTTCGGCCATGGACTTGGATGCGGCCGTGAAGAAGATCGAGAGAAGGACGCCGCTGGAGCCGCCCATGCTCGTGCTCAGGATTTCGCCGATGGAGGCCATCGTCGCGGCAGGATCTTTCAAGGGAAGTGTGTCGATGCGGGCAAGAATGCTGCGGGCTCCGGTCGCAACGGTGGAGCCGGTATCGCCATCACCAACCCGGCCATCCAGGCGGTTGAGCTCGCTCTCGAGCGAGATCAGGTGCTCGCAAAGTGCGGTCAGGAGACGACGATTATCCCGATCTTCGCTGGCGGGCGCCGCTTCGCTCTGCGACGCCCGTTGAGGCGCGGAAAGGATAGCGATCTCGTGCCGTTCGGTCGCGGGCGGCCAGGCATGGGGTTCGACGGCGGCCCTCAGGGCGGCTTCACGGTCGGCGTCCAGTCGAATGAGCGACAGGGAAAAGCCGTTCATGTTGAGAGCGGTCATCATCGGTGCCGGCCCAATGATCAACCGGACACGGTTGGCGATGGGTGACAACAGCACAGTGTTGGCGATGACGCCCATTTCGAGCGGCGGCACGGCGCCGAGGTTGTTGATCAGCAGCGCATGATCTCCCGCACCATCGAGCTTCGCCGCCAGTCGCCCGGTCATCGTCGCGACCAGATCGGCAATCGGCTGCAGGGAAATACGCTCGACCCCGGGCTCGCCGTGAATACCAAGGCCTAGTTCGCCTTCGTTGGCGCCCAGTCGATCCTCATGCGTTTGGCCCGGCACGCTGCAGGTTGAAAGCGACATGCCAAGCGAAACGATGCCGCCCGCTGCGGCGGTCGCCAGGCCCGCCAACGTCTTGAGCCCGGCGCCGGCTTCGGCATGGTAGCCGGCGATCTTGTGTACGAACAGCGTGCCGGCAACGCCGCGGGGCTGATTGATGCCGGGGATCGCGATATCGTCGGCAACAATGACCATCTCGACGTCGAAACCTTCGGCACGGGCCTTTTCGGCGGCGAGACCAAAATTGAGGCGATCGCCCGTATAGTTCTTGACAACCAGCAGGACGCCCTTGGGGCCGGTTACGGCGCGGATCGCCGTCAGCACCGCATCGACGCTCGGCGAGGCAAAGATTTCGCCGGATACGGCTGCGGTAAGCATGCCCTTGCCGACGAAGCCTGCATGCGAAGGCTCATGTCCCGCTCCGCCGCCCGAGATAATGGCGACCTTCGACTTGTCCCAATCGGCACGCAGTATCACCTTGATTTCCGGGAACGTGTCGAGACGGGCAAGACGACCGGCACTGCTTGTCTGGATCAGGCCGTCCAGGGCTTCGGTGACAATGGTTTCCCGGCGATTGAAGAAATGTTTCATGGAGACAGACCCGTCTTTTATGCCAGTGAGTTCGTTTCTTTCAGTTGCTTATCAAAGACGCTGACCGCTGGCGTCGAAATAGAGTGGATCGCGCAGCGTCAGGCTTATTCGATCACCCGGCCGGATCGCGAGATATGGATCGGCAAGCGTGACCAGCTTGTGGTCGCGCACCTTGATGTGAAGGTGGTTCTGGTCCCCCAGATGTTCGATCCAATCGATCTTCGCATCGGCGTTCTGATCGACGATGATATCAAGATGCTCGGTTCGCGCGCCGATCGTCTTCGTTCCCGGCGGCGGATTGGCACCGGGAAGAAGATCGGCCGGCAACAGGTTGATATGTGGCTGGCCAAGGCGCGCGGCGACATGAAGGCTGGCCGGATTGCCATAGATTTCGCGCGGCGTTCCGACCTGCAACAGTCGTCCTTCCGAGACAATGCCGATCCGATCCGCCATGGTCATCGCCTCGACCTGGTCGTGGGTTACATAGAGTAGGGTCGAGCCGAGTTCTTTCTGGATGCGCTTCAGTTCCAGGCGCAGTTCTGCGCGCAGTTTCGCATCGAGAGACGAGAGCGGTTCGTCCATCAGATAAATGGCGGGTCGGCGCACGAGCGCCCTGCCGATCGCAACGCGCTGCATTTCGCCGCCCGACAGACGCGTTGAACGGTTCTCCAGCTTGTGGTCGATCCTGACCATGCGCGCAATTTCGCGGACACGGCGGTCGATTTCTTCGCTTGCAAGTCGGTGCGCCGGGGCCCGCAGCGGAAAGGCAAGGTTGTCGTAGACCGTCATATGCGGATACAGCGAGTATTGTTGAAAGACGAAGGCGACATCCCGTTCAGCGGGAGCTTCGCCTGCAACATTGCGGCCGCCGATTTCGATACGTCCAGCGTCGGGGTGCTCCAGTCCCGCAATAAGACGCAACGTGGTCGTCTTGCCAGCACCCGTCGGCCCGAGCAGAACGACGAATTCACTGTCTCGGATCGACAGGTTGAGATCGGCCAGAGCCTGAGTGTCACCGAAACGCTTATTGAGCCCCTTGAGAACGACGTCAGCCATGCTGAGCCTCCGAGTAGAGTGCCGAGGCGACGGCGCGGCCCGACTTGCAGTCGAACAGCGCGAGCTTTCCCGGATTGAGTTCAAGGCCAACAGTCTCGCCGATACGGAAATCGCGGTTTGCCGGAACGCGTGCCTTGATCACGCCGCTCGATGTCTCGATTGCCACGACCTGATTGGTTCCGAGATATTCGCTGCCGTAGACGGCTCCGCGCAAGGGTGACGCGTCGCTGAAGCGGATATGTTCGGGCCTGACGCCGAGCGCAAGCTCCGCCTCGGCCATATCCTGGTGCACCTCGGGAATGCTGACGTCGACGCCGTTAAGCGATATCGACCGCGCTCCCGCCTTGAGACCCGACGTGAAGCGCATGAAATTCATCGGCGGCGAGCCGATGAAATCTGCGACATACATGGTGGCCGGCTTGCTGTAGATTTCCTGCGGTGTGCCGAATTGCTCGATGACGCCATGGTTCATGACCGCGATCTTGTCGGCCATCGCCATCGCCTCATGCTGATCATGCGTCACGTAAACCGTCGTCGCGTGGATCCGGTTATGCAGTTCGCGCAGCTCATGGACCATCACCTCGCGGAATTCGGCATCCAGCGTGCCAAGCGGTTCATCCATCAGGAAACACTTCGGACGGCGCACGATCGCGCGGCCGAGAGCCACGCGCTGGCGGTCGCCGCCCGCAAGTCCTGAGACGGACCGGTTCAAGATATGATCGATCTGCAGCAGCCGCGCGGTCTCCTCGACGCGCTGGCGGACCTGCGCCTTCGGCATACCTTGCGACAGGAGTGGGAAGCCGATGTTCTTGCGCACATTCATATGGGGATAGAGCGCAAAAAGCTGGAAGACGAAGGCAATGTCGCGGGCGCTGGCGCGGTTGAAGGTGACATCCTCCCCATCAAGATAGATCTTGCCGCTGGTCGGCAATTCCAGGCCGGCGATCATGCGAAGCGTCGTCGTCTTGCCGCAGCCAGAGGGGCCGAGCAGCGCCAGGAACTCGCCGTCATGAATGACGAAGCTCGAATCCTGCACCGCCACGAAGCCGCCGAACTGCTTGCGGAGATTTTCTATCCTGATGTCCGCCATGGCTCACTCCGGAAACTTCGAGACGATGATGAACATGGCGGTGCCTGCGAGCAGCGTCACCAACGAATAGGTATAGAGCACGAGAAGGAACGGCTGGAAGAGCATGAGGAAACCGATGGCGATCAAGGCGGTCGCGATGTACTCCATGGGGCCTCGGCGCAAAAAGAACGGGCGCTTCGGGCGGGATGGGCGTGGGGTCTCGATGAGATGGGTCATTTGCGAACCGCTCCGAAAGTGATGCCGCGCAAGAGCTGCTTGCGCAGCAGAATGGTGAAGACGAGGATCGGGATCAGGAAGATCGTTGTTCCCGCGGCAACGGCAGGCCAGTCCTGGCCGCCTTCGCCGATGATGGTCGGGATGAATGGCGGTGCCGTCTGGGCTTCACCCGAGGTCAGCAATGCGACAAAGGCATATTCGTTCCAGGCAAAGATCAGGCAGAAGATCGCAGTGGCGGCGATGCCGGTGGTTGCCTGCGGCAGGACGACCTTCCAGAAGGCCTGCAGCCGGGTGTAGCCGTCGATCATCGCAGCCTCTTCATATTCGTGCGGGATCTCGTCGATGAAGCCTTTAAGCAGCCAGACGGCGAGCGACACGTTGACTGCCGTGTAGAGCAGGATCATGCCCAGCGCCGTGTCGGAGAGGCCAAGCTCGCGGTACATCAGATAGATCGGTATGGCGACCGCGATGGGCGGCATCATGCGCGTCGACAGGATGAAGAACAGAAGGTCGTCGGCGAGCGGTATCCTGAAACGGGAAAAACCGTAGGCGGCCAAGGTTCCCAACGAGACGGCCAGAAATGTCGAGCCGAAGGCAATCACCAGAGAATTGGCAAAGCGTGGCAGGAAATTCGAGGGACCCGCAATGACCATGTTTCGCTTGCGGGTAACCTCATCACAGGTGCCGGTCGGTGCAGGCAGGGAGGTGATGTATTCCGGCGTCTGACGCGTTCTCGTCGTCAGCAGATTACAGTAGCCTTCCAAGGTCGGCGTGAAGACGATCTTCGGAGGATAGCTGATGGAATCCGGCGGAGATTTGATGCTGGTCAGGAAGATCCAGACGAGCGGGATCATCGTGATCAGGGCGTAGAGGATCACGATAGCACCGGCGATCCTCTTGCTGGTCGGGCTCGGCTCGACGACCGAATGGGCTGAGGTAACCGAGCTCATCGCTGCTTCACCTTGTTGAGTGCCTTGACGTAGATGTTTGCGAGACCGAACACGGCAACGAAGAGGACGATGGCAAAGGCCGACGCCCGTCCGGTTGCCCAGCTCTCGAAGGCGGCCCGCTTCAAGGTGATGGAGGCAACCTCGGTGGTCGAGCCCGGGCCACCACCTGTCAGCAGTGTCACCATGTCGAACATCTTGAAATTCTCGATGCCGCGAAACAGCACCGCAAGCATGATGAAGGGCAGCGCCATCGGCACGGTAATCGACCAGAATTGCCGCCAGGCGGAGGCGCGGTCCACCTCGGCCGCCTCATAGATATAGTCGGGGATGGAACGCAGGCCTGCCAGGCAGATCAGCATGACGTACGGCGTCCACATCCAGGTGTCGACGATAATGATCGCCCAGGGTGCAAGCGAAACGCTGCCGAGCATCTGTATGTCGGCTGTCGGGATGCCGGTGACCAGGGAAACTGCATAGGCGAAGAGACCGATCTGCGGCTCATAGAGGAAGCGCCAGAAGTTGCCGACGACGGCTGGAGACAGCATCATCGGGATCAGGATCAGCGTCGTCCAGAAGGCGTGGCCGCGAAACTTGCGGTCGATCAGATAGGCGAGCGTAAAACCGATGACGGTCTGCAGCAGGATCGTCCAGAAGACGAAGTGCGCCGTCGTCTGCATCGCCTGCCAGATGTCGGGGTCGTTGAGCACCCGCTCGTAATTGCCCAATCCAACGTTCAGGACCGGCGCATTCGGACGGTTGGCGCGATAATTCGTGAACGACAGATAGATCGCCCAGATCAGCGGAAAGATGTTGATGGCGAGAAGCAGGATAATGGTGGGCGCGATAAATACCCAGGCGATTGCTCGATCGGATAGTCCGCGGACGCGGCGGGCAAGCGATGTCGGCGTCGCCCTTGCAGTTGCGTCTGCAGCCTTCTCGACCATAGAGGAAGAAGAAATGTTCAAGGTGTCACCTGGTCTTTGCGTATATGAGACATGTGGCGGCCCGGCAGTCTTGGCGAGCCGGGCCGCCATTCTGACAAGAAGGTTGTGCGTCCAGCCGGACACTAGATCTTGCCATCGTCCTTGAAGACTTCGGTCCAGTCCTTCACCAGGCCATCAAGCGCCTCTTGCGCGGTGCCGTTGCCGGCCACGACATAGTTATGAACGCGCTTCTGCATGTCCTGGAGGAGGGTCGCGTAGCTCGGCTCGGCCCAGAAATCCTTCACGATCGCCATCGAGTCCAGGAAAGCCTGGGCATAGGGCTGGCTGGAAGCAAAGTCAGGAGCGTTCACCACCGATTTCAGGCAGGAATAGCCGCCGAGCTGCCACCATTTCGCCTGCACCTCGGGCTGAGCGAACCACTTGATATACTGGAGGGCAGCGTCCTTCTTGTCGGAATAGGAAACTACCGAGATGCCCTGTCCGCCGAGCTGAGCGAAGTGCTTCTTTTCAGCCGGGTTGGGGAAGAAACCGATCTTGTCGCCGCCCACCTTCTCGTCCTTGTAGAGGCCAGGCCAAGTGAAGGCGAAATTCATCTGCATCGCGACCTGGCCGGATTTGAAGGCATCGGCCGACTCGACCATGTAGACGTTGGAGCTGCCGGGCGGAGTGCAGCAATCATAGAGCGACTTGTAGAATTCCAGCCCCTTCACCGCGTCGGGTGAATTGACGAATCCTTCCATTTCATAAGGCTTTTCAGGGTTGTCGTACTGGAAACCCCAGTCATACAGCACGTTGGTCACACCCATCGTGATGCCTTCGGAACCGCGCTCGGTGTAGATCGAAGCGCCGTAGACTGTCTTCCCGTCGATCTCACGCTTCTGGAAAAACTCGGCGATCTGCTTCAGCTCGTCATAGGTCTTGGGCGCGGTGAGATCGCGGCCATATTTTTCCTTGAATTCCTTCTGCAGTTCCGGCCGCTCGAACCAATCCTTGCGATAGGTCCAGCCGACCACGTCGCCCATGGCAGGCAGCGCCCAGTAGTTCGGCGTATTCTTCGGCCATTCCGAGTAGCCAACCACCGTCGCCGGCACGAAGTCATCCATCTTGATGCCTTCCTTGTCGAAGAAATCGTTGAGCTTGACGTAGTGGCCGTTTTCAGCCGAGCCGCCGATCCACTGGCTGTCGCCGATGATCAGGTCGCAGAGCTTTCCGTGAGAGTTCAGTTCGTTGAGAAAGCGGTCCGCATAGCTGGTCCACGGCACGAACTCGAACTTCATTTCGGTGCCGGTTTTGGCGGTGAARTCYTTCGASAGTTCGACMAGCGCGTTGGCCGGGTCCCASGCCGCCCAGCAGAGTGTCAGTTGATCAGCTTTTGCGAGATTGGGCAGCGCCGACGACATGATGAATGCCGATGCCAGCCCGAGAAGGGCTTTCGATTTCTTTTGCATACGTTCCTCCCAGAACCAAAGCCGGCTCCCCGCCGACATGCAAGTCCACCAATTTCAGAGAATGCCTACATGAACTCCTCAACCCTCATGTTTAGCAATATGTTTAGTGATAGACGTTTTTATAAACATTGCAAGTAACAATCGTCACAGTCCTGTCACCGACCCCGTAATGATGCAGATTGCCGGCATGTCGAACAGTGCAAGACCCTGACGTGCCACGCCTACGGGGTGAAGCGTGATTGCCTCGAGGTCAGAACGACGCTATGGGCAAAGGGAGCGCGCCGGGTATGATCAATCAATTGAAGGGAGATCGGCTGGTGTCTGCGCAGATGGATCGCGGCGGGGATGTGAAACAAACGCCAGCCGGGCTTTCGGACGTGCTCGGCTTGGGCCTGTCCGTCGTTTTCTGTGGCCTGAACCCTGCACTGTCAGCAGTCCGGGACGGCCATAATTTCTCGTCTCCCAGCAACCGCTTCTGGAGGGTGCTACACCTTTCCGGCTTTACGTCGCGCCTCTTGCGCGCCGACGAAGAGCAGGAACTGCTCCACTATGGATGCGGCATCACGGCCGCCGTCTCGCGAGCCACGAAGAGCGCCAGCGAATTGCGGCTGGACGACTATAAAAAGGCTGCACCTCTGCTCGAAGCGAAGATAACCAAGTTCGCGCCGGCCAACCTCGCCTTTCTCGGCAAGGCTGCCTTCGCAGCGATTACCGCACGGGCGGACTGCGATTGGGGAAGGCAGAGTGAGGTATTCGCCGGCGCCAACACCTGGATTCTGCCGAACCCCAGCGGGCTTAACAGAGCTTTCGGCCTCGAGCGACTGACGGCGCATTACCGTGACTTGAGAGCAGAAACCTAGCCACGCGTCGGCTGAGTTCCTGCTGAAAGCCTACAGGCGAACATCCAGATCGAAGATGGCGCCGGCCTCATCGACAATGTCAACCGAAGCAAGTTCGGCATAACGATCCGAAGGAGAAAGGGAGAGCGCTGCCCCGGTGCTGGGCACTCCCCTCCGCGCAAGAGGCAAGCGCCTAGCTTACCCCATTGAGAACGACCATCTTGTCATCGGCCATCTCCTGCATCGTCCAAGGGATACCGCCGACGCCATAACCGGACTGGCGGCGACCAGCAAACGGCATCCAGTCCGTCCTAAACGCAGTGTGGTCGTTGATGAGAACGGTGGCTGCATCCAGACGCTTCGCCGCCCGGAGTGCAACGGCAATATCAGAGGAAAATACGCTCGACTGAAACGCATAAGGCAGCGAGTTGGCACTCTGAATTGCATCGTCGAGGTTTCGGTAACCGTAGACGCAGGTCAGCGGACCGAAGACTTCGAGTTGCGACACCTTTGCGTCGGCCGGCGGATTGAGCAGCACCGACGGCAGCAGCGTCGTTTCCGACAGACGCCCGCCTCCGAGCTGTTTTGTTCCGGCATCAACGGCTTCCCGGATCCAGTTCGACACCCGCTCCGTTTCGCGTGGCAGGATCAGTGGCCCCACCTCGGTTTGCTTGAGGGTCGGATCGCCGACCCGAAGGGCCGCGACCGCAGCGGCAAGGCTCTCGGTGAACGGCTCCAGGATCTCTTCGTGCACGAATATCCGCTGGACCGACACACAGACCTGGCCTGCATGATAGTAGCCACCTTTGACGATGGGACTGACGACTGCGGCCGCATCTGCACTTCGATCAACGATAACAGGTGCGGCACCGCCATGTTCAAGCGCGCATCTCGTGCCTGGCGGCAGCTTGCTCTTGAGATACCAGCCGACTTTCGCAGATCCGATGAAGCTTAAAAACGCGACGCGGGGATCGGTCGCAAAGGATTCAGCAAGCGCGTTGTCGTCGGTGACGAAGGTCTGGCACCAGCGCTCGTCCAGGCCGGCCTCCCAAAGCAACTTCACGATTTCGACGCATGAGATGGGCGTTGTTGCTGCGGGCTTTACAATGACGGGGCACCCGACGGCGATCGCAGGCGCAATTTGATGGACGATGAGATTGAGGGGATGGTTGAATGCCGAGATCGCCGCGACAACACCGATCGGCTCTTTCGTTGTAAACGCCAGGCGATTCAGGCTCGCGGCCGTCAACCCCATCGGGATTTCCTTGCCGCCGAAGTTGCGGATTTCATCGGCGGCGTTGATCAGTCCGTCGATCGCCCGTGTGACCTCGACGATGGCGTCCGCCAGAGGCTTGCCGCCTTCCCGCGCAATCATCATCGCGAAACGATCCCTGTTGTCGTGCAGCAGTTCCGACGTCTTTCTCAGGATCGCCATGCGCTGATACGCAGGCAACCACCCGTCGCGATCGGCAAAGGCTTTCGCGGCAGTATCCAGCTTGCGATCAAGCGCGGCGGCGTCATCGGTCAGTAACTCGGTGATGATCGCTCGATCAAACGCCTGATAAACCGTTAAGCTATGCGACATCTCATGCCTCCAGAATTGCCGGGAGCCGTTCGCGCAGCTCTTTCACCAGCACACGTTCATTTTCCGAATAGTCGACGGGGACATTGACCAGATGCACGCCCCCACCTTTGAATGCATCCTCAAGAGCCTGCTTGAGCTGGCCGATATCATCGACCCTCGTTCCTTTGGCGCCGTAGGATTGCGCATATTTGACGAAGTCCGGATTGCCGAATGTCATGCCGAAGTCCGGAAATTCGTCAACGGCCTGCTTCCAACGGATCATCCCATAGGCATCGTCTTCAATCACGAGAACGACAAGGTTCAATTTCAGCCGGACGGCGGTCTCCAGCTCCTGCGAATTCATCATGAACCCGCCGTCGCCGCAGATCGCCATGACCCGCCGTTGCGGGTAAAGCATCGACGCGACCATCGCGGACGGAAGGCCAGCCCCCATCGTCGCAAGCGCGTTGTCGAGAAGCAGAGTATTCGCCATTTTGGTGCGATAATTGCGAGCGAACCATATCTTGTACATGCCGTTATCGAGAGCGAGAATGCCATCGTGGGGCATGACCTCTCGGATGTCGTGGACGAGCCTCTGGGGCGTAAACCGTTCCTCGGTCGCCCGGTCTGCAATACGATTGAGAATTCGCTCTCGCAGGTGAAGAAGCGCCTGCGCGTTTGGGAGCTTGCCTTCCAGGCGATCGGCGAGCGCCTTGAGTGACGGTCCGATGTCGCCGATGACCTCGGTCTGAGGAAAATAGACCTGCTCGACCGTCGCCGGCTGGTATCCGACATGGACGACCTTGGGGCCGCCCTTGCCCATGATGAACGGAGGTTTTTCGATCGTGTCATGGCCGATCGTGACGATCAGGTCCGCCTGTTCGATGGCCTCGTGGACGTAGTCTCGCTCCGAGAGGGCCGCGGTGCCCATATAGAGCTCAGTTCCCCCTGGAACCGTCCCCTTCCCCATCTGGGTCGTGAAATAAGGGATGCGCGTTCGAATAACGAACTGGGCGATGTCCGACGTGGATCGAGGACGCGAGGCTGCCGCTCCGAACATGAGCAATGGACGCTTGGCCGATGCAATCAGCGCAGCCGCACGATCAAGCGCAGCGTCGCTTGCGGTCGGTAGTTCAAGCTGATGCGGCGCTACCAGCGCGATGTCTTCACACTCCTCTGCTGCGATGTCTTCAGGCAGTTCGAGATGAACTGGACCAGGCCGTTCCTCCTGCGCGATCCTGAACGCCTCCCTCACCAGGGTCGGGATCATCTGCGGCGAAACGATCTGACGCGTCAGCTTCGTCAACGGCTTCATCGATGCGACGACGTCAACGATCTGGAAGCGGGCCTGGCGCGATGAAAGAATACCCTTCTGGCCGGTGATCATCACCATGGGCATTGCGCCGAGAAGAGCATAGGCTGCTCCAGTCGACAGGTTCAGCGCTCCTGGCCCGAGCGTCGTCAGGCATACGCCAGGCTTACCCGTCAGCCGTCCGTAGGTCGCTGCCATGAACGCAGCYGCCTGCTCGTGTCGCGTGAGCACGAGCTGGATAGACGATTTGCGAATGGATTCGACGACATCGAGGTTTTCTTCGCCTGGAATGCCGAAGATACGCTCCACGCCTTCGTTCTCAAGCGCCGCAATGAGGAGATCCGAGCCTTTGGTCATGGAAGGTGCCTGTGTGCTTTGACGCCGCGGTCAAGGGCGACGCGATGAGAAACGTCAGACGCTGAACATAGGTCGATTTGCGGTCCGAACCAATCGCACCTTAGTGCAGATTTTGCATGCGAGATATGCTCGCAGAACCTCCCTCGGATTTGGAGCAGCCAGTCGATCAAAATCATTGACGGCAAGCGCATTGCCCGCGTGCTGCCTCTCCCGTTGCCTCGCGCAGTTTGCGTTCAGGAAATAGATTGGCGAAAAATGCCAGCGAGGCGCGCTGGCGAGAGGTTTGGGATTTTCGCGACAGGGTTCAACTCCCGAGCAGGATCGCCCCTGCCGTAACAATAATGCAGGCGAGAATGCGCCGAGCGGTCAAGATTTCGCCAAGGAATAGCCAGCCGATCAAAACGGCGAATACAACGCTTGTTTCCCGTAGCGCCGTGATTGGGCCGGCCGGTCCGAGTGAGAAGGCGGCAATCACCACACCGTAGGCGATCATTGCAACCAAGCCACCTCCGAGAGCCTTCCATGTGTCCGGCGCTCGAAAATCGACCCGAAGCCGCCGGCGCATACCAATGAACGCAACAGGCAGGAACGTGCCGTAGAGGACGAGCACCCAGGCAGTATATGCGCCGCTCTGGCCGGCCAGTCGTACGCCGATGGAGTCGACCGTTGCGTAGGCGGCGATGATCGCTCCTGTCGCCAAAGCGAACAGGATAGACGAAGTGGAGGATCTGCCCTTGCCAAAGGATAGGCTCATGATCCCGAGGGCAATGAGAATGACACCTGCAATCTGGAAAGGGTCCAGGTGATCGCCAGCGATGACGAACCCGCCGAGCGTCACGAGAAGCGGCACCGTTCCGCGAACGATCGGATAGACCTGCCCCAGTTCCCCATAACGATAGGCCGCGACGAGGAAGACGCTATAGCCGACCTGGAGGAAGGCAGAGAGGAAGATATAGGACCATGCGGCCGACGGCGGCAGCGGATAAATGAACAGGAATGGAAGCGCGACAACCGTGCTCGCAAAGCTCATGACGGTGACGGTCCAGAGCCGGTCGCCGCCGCTGCGCAGGAAGGCGTTCCATGTGGCGTGAAGGACTGCGGCGAAAAGCGCCAGGCCGATGACGGCGGCGCTCATTGCCGCGTCCTCGTCGCCAGCAGATCGGCGGCGACGTTCCGGGCATTGTCGATCGCCTCTTTCCCCTGGCCCATCTGAGCGAGCATCGTTGCCCCCTCGATCAGCATGAACAGGATCATGGCGATATGCGGCTCTCGACCCTCCTGCATCGACGGCGCCAGGATGTCCCGAATGCGGTCCTGAAGATCGCGCTTCTGGCGCATGACGGCCCCGAATACCACATGATCCCGCTCGCCGAACTCCGCAAGCGCATGCTGAAACAGGCATCCGTGAAAATCCGGACTGTCGAACCAGCGTTCATGCCAATCGAAAACCGCCATGATCTTCTCATCTGGCGTCATTGCGGTTTCCGAAAGCCGGTCGAGCTGGCGTTTGAACCGATCCGTCCGCCAGTTCAGAACCTCGACAATCAGGCCGTCCTTGCTGGGAAAATGCCGATACATCGTCATCTTGGCGACCTCCGCCTCGGCAATGATCCGGTCTATGCCGGTGGCGTGGAAGCCGTCGCGCTTGAACAGGGTATAGGCAGTTTCAATGATGTGCTGACGTTTCTCGATGGCAATGGCGCGGCGTGGCATCGCGAAAATCCAAGTGAGACAGACCTGTCTACCTCATATATCAATCAACAGCTTTGGTCAATGAGCGTGGGAATATCGGGATGGCAGCAGCGCCTTCAGCATCGGCAGCAGATGCCTGAAATGGGCGTGACGCGGATCGAGATCGGACCAGGTGGATAGAATGCCGATCAGCGGCTTGCCGGCCCAATCGCCAGTGTCTTATTGGCTCTCACAGACATGCCGACATGCCTCCATCCACGTAAAGTATGTGACCATTGACATAACTTGAGGCGTCCGAGGCAAGAAAAATACAGGCGCCCGTCAGTTCCTCCCAGTCTGCCCCAGCGGCCGGCCGGCGTGCGCCGCCCGATCCAGCTCGAAAACTCGGTATCGGCCACGAGCGCTGCGTTGAGCGGCGTATCAAATATCCGGGGGCGATGGCATTGACTGCCAGCCCATGGCGGGCCCAGTCGGTCGCCATGCCTTTGGTGAGATTGCCGAGCGCGCCCTTGCTTGCGGTATAGGGCGCAATTCCGGGCCGGGCAAGCGCGGTCTGGATCGAAGCGATGTTGATGATCTTGCCGCGCCCGCGTGCGATCATGTGGCGTGCGACGGCCTGGCCGACGTTGAAGGCGCCGGAGACATTCGTTCGCATCAGCAGTTCGAACATGTCGGGCTCGAACTCCTCTAGCGGGGCGCGATGCTGCATGCCGGCATTGTTGACGAGAATATCGATCGGTCCTGTGGATTGCTCGAACGCGTCGATGGCTGCACGTACGGCCCTGGCGTCGGTCGTGTCGAACAGCAGCGTTTGCGCCGGCGTGCCGGCCGCGCTCAGGAGCCCGGCCGCGGTAGCGAGCTTTTCGGCATCGCGGCCATTGAGCACGATTTCGGCACCCGCCGCGGCCAGGGCCTGAGCCAGGCTAAACCCGATGCCTTGGCTGGATCCGGTAATCAGAGCACGTTTGCCGGACAGATCGAAGAGTTCAATACCCTTTTGCACGGCACCGCCGCGCAATTGCGGCATGCGCGTCTGGGAAGCTTGTCATACGCTGAGCGGCTCCTGGGGTTACCACCGCGACGAGGATACTTGGAGCGCGGAACAATTGGTGCAGATGCTGGTCGGCACCGTTGTCATGGGCGGCAATCTCCTGATGAATGTCGGGCCGACGGCGCGCGGCACGCTCGACCACCGCGCGATTGCAGCCTTGCCACTTATGAGGAGTGGATGGCGCTGCACGAGCGCAGCATCGTCTGCTGCATCCAGTCCGATTTCTCCGCGCCGCTCGATTGCCGGCTGACCCAGAATGGCGATCGCCTCTACATCCACCTCTTCAACTGGCCCTATCGCCATCTGCATTTCGATGCGCTGGCGGGCAAGATCGAATATGCGCAATTCCTGCATGACGGCAGCGAGGTCACCTGGCTGCAGCCGTCCGCCAATACCTTATGGTCGAATACCCAATTCCCCGTCGCCGACGATCAATTGACATTCGTCCTGCCGGTGCGCCGACCCAAGGTCGTGGTCCCCGTCATCGACGTCAAACTCAAGCCGGGAAGCGCCCCCTCCATTCAGGATTGAAGCGATCAGCACGCGTGACAGCTTGCCTGGACCGGGAAACGTCCCGGCCCAGGAAAAAAGGTTTCTGACACGTCGAACTCTAGGGCGGCGATAGGTCATTCCTCTTTGAATGCTCGACCGACCTGGAAAATCGTAGATGTACCACCTGGCCGAATGCTCACCTTATCGATGTCGGTTGGTGAAAGCCTGACGGCGTATTCTCTGTGCGCCCAAAACGCCCTGAGCAACTATCGCAGTGGGGGAATACGAGCAAAAAGCGGGCCGAGTCCTTCCGCGATCGTCAGGTGCACGATCACCGCTTCGCGAAGCTGGGTGTATGGCAGTCCGGCCATCATTGCCGTTTGAACCACAGCCATGACCTCTCCAGCCTCGGAGCCGATCATCGTAAAGCCCAGGATGCGATCATCATTCGCGCTTACCACGGCTTTCATGAAGCCTTGGGTCTCCTCGGTCGCTTCGGTGCGCAACACATTTCCCATTGGCAGCGTCGCGACACGATAGGCAATGCCCAGGTGCTGGGCCTCGCTTTCGCTCATGCCAACACGAGCAAGCGGAGGATCTGTAAACATTACATAGGGGATCTGGCGCGCGTCTGTGCGACGGTTGCCTCCCGCCATGTTGTCACGAACGATCCTGAAATCGTCAACGGACACATGCGTAAACTGCGGACTGCCGGCGCACTCACCGATCGCCCAAACGCCTTCTTCTGTAGTTTCCAGACGCTCACTGACGCGAATGAACCCGCGATCATCCAGCTCGACGCCGGTCTTCTCAAGTCCGATGTCCGCAGTATTTGGAACCCGGCCAGCCGCCACCAGCAAGTCGCTACCCTCGACGGTTCGGTTTCCGGCGTCGGTATGAACTTCGACGACAACAGCGTCCCCCGACAAGCCCCACACTTGTGTCGGTTTTGCACCCAAAAGGACCTCGATACCCTCTGAAACAAGTATACGCTGCATCTCCTCGGCAACATCGGCGTCCTCCCGACCCATCAATCGCTGCGAGGGTTCGACAATGGTCACGCGACTGCCGAAGCGGCGGTACGCTTGCGCCATTTCGATACCCACATAGCCGCCTCCGAGCACAATCAGATGCGACGGCAGGTAGTCGAGCTCCAGCGCCTCGATATGGGTCATTGCGCGCGCTGCCGACAGGCCAGAGATATCCGGTATCGCAGCATGACTGCCGACATTCACCACGACCTGGTTACCGGAAAGCCTGCGCTGGCCGCCGTCATTCAAGCTGACTTCGATGGTCTTCGGCCCGACGAATTTTCCCTCCCCCATGATGAGTTCGGCACCGCTCGCCTTGTAGGCATCAAGGTGAAACGCAATCTCCCGATCGACCATCGCTTGCTTGCGCCGGCGGACGGCCGCCATATCGGTGGTCACCGATCCAGTCGCAGTACCAAATTCTGCCGCATGGCGAGCCAGATGAGCGACCCGCGCACTCCAGATCTCGTTTTTGCTCGGCAGGCAGGCGACCGCCGGGCAGGAACCGCCGACCCATCTTCGTTCGACGACCGCAACTTTCTCACCGGAACGAGCCAGGTGCCAAGCAAGCAATTTGCCGCCCTGGCCGCTACCAAGGATCAGTGTGTCGAAATTCTCAATATCGTGCATAGGAATTCCCCTTCAGCTGGCAGAAGCCCAGCGCGTCGAATGCGATCTGCCTCTGCGATGACAATGGGAGGAGGCTATAACGGCAGCATGATTTGATTAATGCCAATTTAGCTCATATTCATGCTTGATCAGCTCATTCTGGAAAGATCGACATGTCGCAGCGCATCGATTGGCTTAGCCGTCTGCTCGAAATGATGCCGGTCACCGGCAAGCTGGAGCTTCATTGCCTTTATGGTGCACCTTGGCGGGTTGCGTATGAGCAGGGGGCCGCCCAGGACATCGTTTATCACGTGATATTGAGCGGCGAGGCATGGCTGAATGATCGCCATGGCAACAAAGCACAGCGTCTCACGTCTGGCGACATCCTCCTGGTCCCCGCTGGAGCACCGCACGTCCTCACCGATGGCAGCGGCACCGAGCCGGTGAAGGCGACGCAAAGGCAAGGGCTGAACGTCGTGATCAGCGAGAACTCCGGTCAGGGCGAACGGCTGGACATGCTTTGCGGCCGCTTTGTGCTTGCCCCTCCTCACGACCGTCTGCTGGGGACTTATCTGCGTTCACGGATGATCGTACGAGGAACATCAAAATCAGCGATATCGCCACAATCCGTGACGCGCCAACAGATGGAGGCCCTTGTTGGCCTCATGCGGGCTGAGGCAAATGTCGAGGGGATTGGCGGTCAGGCGATGCTCAACGCGTTTTCGGCAGCGTTGTTCACGCTGGCGCTGCGACTGGCAAGTCAATCCCACGATGCGCCACTAGGGCTGGTCGCCCTTGCGAGCCACGTCAGGCTCGCTCCCGCGCTCAACGCGATCTTCTTCGAACCTGCCCGCCCATGGACGCTTTCAAAACTGGCAAGCCTTTGCAACTTGTCTCGGGCGACTTTGGCCCGCTACTTCGAGAGCAGTTTGGGTCGCTCCGCTAGCGAACTTCTTCAAGACGTTCGCATCACCCTGGCAGCCAATGCGCTGCGGATGCCGACGACGTCGACCGCTACGGCGGCCGATCTGGCCGGGTATCGATCTGAAGCTGCCTTCCAGCGGGCCTTTAAGCAGCATCTCGGATTGACCCCCGCCCAATGGCGCGCTTCCCGGACGGCCAAAGCGACGACGGACACGGACGGTGCATCCAGCGCCGCCGACCCTCAGATACGTCAATCCGAAGAGCATCGGGATGTCTCGAACCAAGCCTAGACTTTCCCAGCATATTCCAACGTCGCTGTTGCTGCTTACGCCTGACTGAACGCGTCAAATCAGACAGTACGGTCCGCGGGGCCTTTTCCGCCACCACCAAGACTTGGACCGCTTTTTTGAGTGATGCGAGAGCTTGCGGCGGATGGCGGCGCCCTCCTTCTCAATGAATTTCATCCCGCACAACGCARGCTGTTCTGGCCAGAAGGTCCACACCTACCAAGCCTTCGTGGAGCGCGAGCGCAGTGTCGCTGCACTAAGCGCCAGACAGCTTTCATGCTAGATTGGCGTTCCGGAAATCCACCACGAGCGAAACAGCCATGGCCGCAGCAAACAAATCGTCCCAAGCGGGAGCGCCACAGAAACGTCGCCACAAATTCCATCCCAAGCGAGACCCGAAGCCAGAGGTACTCGCCCAGGCCAATCGCACAGTTTTACGGATGGTTTCCGTGGTGGTAGTTGCTTTTCTCGTCGTCATCGCCGTCCAGGCGCTGTGGTAGAGCGAATGACGCTGGCCCGGAGCGGCCATGGTCAGCGGCCATGGTCAACGGAAATTTCCTGGTCTCGGAGCCTCCCGATATGTCCGTAAGGTAGGCGCTTGCGACAACATGGCGTCGAGTTTGGTTCGCACGGGCGGCTCTCTTAAAGAGCTGTGACTTGAAACGGACAGTCGCCCAACCTCCGGCCCGTCTCCCCTCAACCTGCTCAGACAAGTGCCGCCCTCATCCGATCGCTTTCGCTAATTCGGTGTTGCAGTTTCGCACTCGACTCCCGTGGTACTCAATGGTTCAATTTCCGCTGCTGAGAGGGAGTAGGCAGCGATGTATTACGAGTGGAGCGAGGCGAAGGCACGCAGGCGGTACCTGATCAAGTTCGCGTCCGTATGGTTGGCTGCTATTGCGCTGGGATTTCTCCCGGTTTGGTGGTTGGTGCAGGAGACCACGTTCTAAGCCGCTAACGATATAAACGGTGGCGCTATATCCTGAATGGCACGTTCAGCGACCAGACCCGCCCGTCCCGCGGTGCTATCGGACGGGCTAGCAACAGGCTTCCGTTGCGAGCCACTATGGTCACTCACCATACGTGCAAGCTGCTAGCTGCGCTCCCGGTCAGGGCTGCAGGGACTCGGCCCGACGCCTGATCCTGATCTCGATGCGGCGACGTTCCTTGACGTCTCCCGCCTGCCCGCTGGTGAGCGTATCACCCGGAATAACCAGCTGGGCAGCTGACATCGGTAACACGGTCACGTCCTTCAGCTTCGGATTTTCCTTCAGAATATTCGCAACCGCGATCGCCCGCGCGAGTCCAAGCCCGGCATTATCGGCAGGCTGGAGGAAATCGACAGGTAACTGGCCGTCGATGACGCCGATCGAAGCGTCGTCGAGATTGGATGTGCTTCTGGCGACGCGCTGCTCGTCCGTGTGCCCGATCACCTCGACCACGTCGACCTGATAACGCTCGAGGTTGTCGGCAATCTGGTCCGCGATCGAGGTCTCAAGCTTGTCCTCGAATTCCCGCGTCAACGCGGCGCTGCCTGACGTGAAGTAATATCCGCCGGCTTCGGAGAGGCTAATGATAGGCGGCCATTCATGGGGTTTGATGTCCCCGTGCAGCAGTTGCTCGAGCTGGTCCGGAGCTTTGTCGAGTGGGATGTTGTTCGCTGCCAGTACCTTTGCGACCGCGGCCAGCTTGGCCAGATCAGCGGGGCTGGCGTCGTTCATTTTCAACCTGTCGATGATCTGCCGGGCAGAGACCAGCTCGCGCCATTCGCTCTCGAATTTCGCGCGATCGGTCGCCGACATGTTCGAGCCGAGTTTCGACTGCACCTCTACGAGCTGGGCGGACAGTTCCTTGTTCTGCTGTTCCAGCTGCGCGAGGCGCTGCTCGGCGTCCATCCGCTGTTTCCGCTCGGCCGTGATCATGGCGGCGGCAACCAGCAGCAGGCAGAACACCAGCAGAAGCATGGATTCCGCCATCGTCAGCCCGAGGATGAGCCCGCGGTTGTATCCCTTATGCTCCAGCTTGGGGCTTCCGCTTGCCTGGGTCACCATCTGAACAACCGCCGTTTCGGCTCGTCTAGTGTCGGCCTGGTCTCCGTCTTCTCGCCATCCGGGACAACCGGTTCGGCATCCACCGTCGCACTCTCGCTCGCCCCGACCACGACAACGTCTGCCGTTTTCGAAGGGATGGACGGTTGCGGATTTTCCCTGTCACGCTCAAGCGCTTCCGCGATGCGATCCAGCTTATTGTCGATGCTGGCTAAGGGCTTCAATGCATCATCCACCTTGGCGGACTGCGAGCGTGTTTCCGCGATCCCCTCCTCCATCCGCCTGAGATGGGCAGCGGTCATATCCTTGATCGCGTCTATTGTCGGTGTCAGCTCGAAACGGATGACATCCTCGGGTGGCCTGATCTCTCCGAGACGGGTACCGACGCCCTCCACGGCGACACCGAACTTGTCGATGATCGTCGAGAGCTTATCCGTCGTCTCACTCAGTTTGCGGGTAGCTTCCGCTGCTTGATCTGTCACCGACCTGTTGTGGTCCTCGATGATCGATGAAAGCTTGGTCGCGGCCTCCTGGATCGGGATAATGGCCTCCTTGGAGATCGACTCGATGACCTTGCGGATTTCCTCGCCGTTCTTTTCCGCCTGGCGACCGATCTCCTCAAAGCCCTCCGTCAGCATCTGATTGCTGACCCTGCGGTAATTCGAGAACTCGCGAGCGGACGTGTCGAGCTCGGTTCGGACCCGCCGCGTCATCTCCGCAAGCTCGTGGCGGGCGCTGCGTTCGATGTCGATCGGGTCCCGGCGCATCTGGTTGAAGAGGATGCGTAGCGTCACGCCTGCGATTGTCGATGTCACCGCGATACCGAAGTTCCGGACGATTGTCTCGATCGAAGTCTCCCCGGCGAACAGGTACAGGGATACACCAAGGCTCGAGAGCGTAAACAGGAACCCCATGTAGTAGAGGTTGTCGCCCGCCTGCTCATTGTGCAGCCGGAAGCCAGCCAGCGCTATCGACGCCAGGAAGTAGATCGCCATTAGCACCAGGGGCACTGCCGTCACAACAAATGTCGACCAGGCGGCGAGTTTCGCCG
Organism: Rhizobium sp. 01T444; assembly: GCF_056398305.1. Lineage (NCBI taxonomy): Bacteria > Pseudomonadati > Pseudomonadota > Alphaproteobacteria > Hyphomicrobiales > Rhizobiaceae > Rhizobium > Rhizobium sp. 01T444. The sequence continues at coordinate 73,662 of NZ_JBFTPD010000027.1, read as the reverse complement.
ACCAGATGAAGATCATTCCCCCGATCGTCACCGCCGCGAACAGCACGATAGGAGCCCAGTCCCGAAACGCAGTTCTTCCCGTGTCGTTTGATGCCATCACTCCAGTCCCTCCAGACGGGTGAAACCAGCGAACTCGCCGTTATTCTTCTCTACCCAGGATTTCCAGAACGCAGCCAAGTCCTCCATCTTGAACTTCTGGCCCGGCCGCTGGAAAGCTAGGACTTTGACCTGCACCCCATCCAAAGACGTCCGGAATTTCTCCCGTGCAGGACTGCTTTCGAATTTGGCGATCGAAACGCCGTCGCGATAGCTGGAAAACGCCGCAGTATGTTCGACCATATCCGAGGCAACATACAAGGTCTTAGGGATGCCTGCAGGCAAGGGTTGGAAGGCTTCAAGGTTTATGCGCTGGATACCCGCCATGATCGGCGAGAATTCACCCGAAGCGCCAGACCCGAGTTTGCCCGCGATTTCATCCAGGGGCTTCTGGAAACCCTTCTCCCAGCGTTGCTGCACCAGCTTCGGATTGCTGGTCCACTCGTTGGCCAGATCGCCGCTGCCCGGATTGCAGCCGTGGAAGGTTCTTTCAAGCTCACCTTCCTTCTCGGTCAGCGCGTAGACGTCGATCGCTCCGTTGACCGGAACGCCGTAAACCAAGCGCTGGAACTGGTTCTTGAGGTCAAGCGATGTCGTGCCCGAAATCGGGTCAGTGACATCGAGCAGGATGGCCGTCTCGCTGGTCGGACCCGTCGTCGGGCATAGAGATGCCTTATCGAGCGAAACACTGGACATCGCCTGGTACTTGAGCCAACCAAAGGCTCCGATCATGGCAAGCGCGACTGCCGAAAGTGCAATCGTCGCCACAACAGCGCCCGTCGAAAAGCCGCCTTTTCTGGAACGACTGCTACGCCGCCTGTTCCGCGCCAACGCCTGCCTCCGGGAATAGATTGTCCAGTCTGTGGTACTGCTCGACGGCCATCTCGAACGCGGAACCGATCTTTCTGATCTGATCGCTGAGTTCTGCTTGGGCGACCTGGATGCGTTCTGATAGAACGCGATCGTCCCATTCTTCGCTCGTTTTCAGGACGGGCGTTATTCGCTCCAGCTTGTACGCGCTCGTAAAATATTGAGGCTCCGGCCCTGTTCTCGCAGCCCGATTCGCCTCGCGGTAAGCCGTAAGAACAGCGTTTGCCGTGCGCTCGAGGTGGCTCTGGTACTCCGCGAAAAGTCCCGTGCTCCGCGCACGATGGGCGATGATGGCAGCAGATTCCTGGCGGCGCGAGCTCAAATCCCTGACGATCTCTTCGATCTTGTCGTTGTGGTCGTCGCGAATCTTACGAAGGTTGTCGATCAGGTCCAGCTTCCCGGAAATGTAATTTTGCCGCGCATCGTCCAGACGGCGCTGGACGCCGGCAAAACCCGGATACGGATCGGTCAACATGCAGCCGTCGATAAATGCCAGGATCGAGAAGAAAATCCCGATGGCGAAAAGCATCCAGGAATTCAACTCGGTCAAACCGAGCGGATTCTCTTGTATTCGTCTGATAACCTCGGTCCCCGCCCCTTCCAGAATGGTGGCCGACACCTCGCGATAATGGGCTAGAGCAAGGTTCACGGCCAGCGCAACGACAATATAGGCTGCAAGGCCAAGCAATCCCCCGAGCTTCAGTAGCCATGACCGGTGGACGAGATTTCGAACGCAGAAGAAGGCGAACAACAGCGCAGCGCCGATATTGAGCACCGCGAAGACTACCGCTTCGGTGATGCCCCCGATGATGCCCTGTTCGCTGCCCTTGGCCAGGAAGTTGCCGTTCATGACGATCTCGATGAGCACCAAGACGACGAGCAACGCGATCTTGACGCTTGTTGCTCCGGCGCTCGGTACCTTCGCCGCCCGATCCAGCCGATGCTGCCTCTTGAAAGACGTCATCTCGTCTTCGGCGATCTTGAGATCGCGGCGCAAGCCATGGAGTTCGTCGACGCCGCTTGCGATCTCGGCCTTGAAATCGGAAAGACTGGACGCGTTCGCCTGCCGGATGAGCCCGAACTGCCCCTCGAAATCGAGATTGCGAAGCCGTCCGTCGAAGGTCTGGAATTGATCCTCCAGCACTTGATAGGCCGATGCCTTTTCCTGCTCGATGCGGCCGACGATACGCTGCTCGACCTCGTCCAGCGACTGTGCCGACGGTGCGGGACGGTTAGCCTTTCCGTTTTCAGCACCCTTCTCCCGGACTTCCAGCGTCTGGACCAGTTTGTCCGTATCGAGTGACGCGAAAATCTCCGTGGATGCGCGGAAGTCGTGACTGGATTCGCGAACACTGGTCCAGAGCTTGTTTAGTGCTTCAAACGGCAATGCGTCCTCATCGGAAACATGGTTGCGGAAATCCTAACTTGTAATGCGTAGCTCAGAGGTTGTGATCGGTCCAGCAGCTGCGTCAACGATCGGAGTTTAATCGCTCACCACGGTTAATCTGTGTCGGCAAGAACATCCTTCCAGGCGGCGGATAAAACGGTTCCGGCTCGGCGACCGGGCTACCTAAAGCTGTGGATTCGGACGCCAATCCACCAAAAAAAGTCCGGCTCTCCGATCGACTTGAGGGTGCAATGGCAAGAATGTCATAATCGCGGGCATTCCATCGGAAGTTGATATGGCGCGAAAACGCCGGCACAAGACGACATCGAAATCGACTTCGGCAGTTATCTTCGCGGTGTTGGTCTTCGGTGTTATTGTATCCCACTCTGGACGCAGGGAACCGCCGCTCGAGCCAGTAGCTCCACTGGCCGTATGAAGCCGAGATTGATACGGCCTGCCTCGATATGGCGGATGCGTCATCGGTGGTGCCGCTTTCGATATGTGGACGAAAGCTGGCCGTCGACCATTTCGCATGATGTCCAAGCCGACCAGCCGAACGCACAGCGCCATGACCGCGTCATTGATCCAATGGCACAGGCCTAGCGGACCGTTCCCCGCTAGGCGAAGTGGCAAAGCCATAGCTCACGCAGCAATACCGGCGCGCAGTGTCAGCGCCAGATCCGGGCTGTCCGAGGTCAGGCTGCCGATGCCGCGCTCCAGCCAGTGGCGGATGCCGGGCTCGTCGTTGACGGTCCAGACACAGAGGCGGTCGAGCGGCAGCCGGCTGCGGATCAAGTCCCATTCGGCTTCCATCAGCTCGTGATGAATGGCAACGATCTCCACCAGCCCGTCCAGGCGGTCGATGAAGGCGGCGAGCCCGCCCTGCTTCTCGGCCCAGGCGGCGTTGACGGAGACGAGGCGGGAAACATCAGGCGCGTGAAGGCGGCACTCCTCCAGTACCGACGGATCGAAGGAGGTCAGGTAGGAACGTTCGCCGACACCGAAGCGAAAAAGCTCGGCTGCGACGCGCGCGGCAATGTCAGGATAGGGCGTACCGGTCTCGTCGATCTTGATCTCGACATGTAGGTCGATGCCCTTGTTGACGGCAAGCACGTCGAGCACATCGGCGAGCGTCGGAATGGCCTCGTCCGTGCCTTTCAACCTGACGGACTTGCGGGCTTCCACCGACAGGTCCTGCACCGGGCCAACACCTTCGGCGGTGCGTTCCAGCGTCGCGTCGTGGATGACGACGAGTTCGCCCGAGCGCGTCAGGTGCACGTCGAATTCGATGGCGTCGACCCCGAGCGCGGTCGCGTTGCGGAAGCCGGCGAGCGAGTTTTCGGGCCAGAGGTTGCGGGCGCCGCGGTGTCCGGTGATAAGCGTCATGAAATATCCTTCAACCTGTTGATTTCATAAGCATTAGCGGATCGTCGGGTCGAGCTTGTCGCGCAGCCAGTCGCCGACGAGCGAGATCGAAAGCGTCGTCAGCATGATGACGGCGGCGGGCGCCAGCATGATCCAGGGTGCGCGCGTCAGATATTCGCGCCCGAAGCCCACCATGTTGCCGAGGCTGGTTTCTGGCGGCTGCACGCCGAGGCCAAGGAAGGAGAGCCCGCTTTCCATCAGGATGATTTCCGGGAAAGTGAGGGTCGTGGAAACGATCAGCGTCGAGGCGACGTTCGGCAGGATATGATGCAGGTAGACGCGCGCAGGTGTGGCACCAAGCTGCACCACCGCCGCCGCATAACCCTGCGCGCCGGCGGCAATGGCGAGGCCGCGGGCGATGCGCGCATAGCGCTCCCAGCCGTAGAAACCCATGAGGCAGACGAGCAGCAGCATCGAGGAGCCGAAGAAGGCGAGAACCGCGAGCGACATGATGAGGAAGGGAAGTGCCGCCTGGAAATCGGCGAGCATCAGGACCAGATGCTCCACAAAGCCGCGCAGCTGCGCCGCCAGGAACCCGAGCAGCGTGCCGAAGAGTGCCGACAGGATCGTCGCGCCGAAGGCGATGACGAGCGAGACGCGGATCGACTGGATGAGGCGCGAAAGCACGTCGCGGCCGAGTTCGTCCGTGCCAAGCAGATGCTTGAGCCCGCCCGGCGCCGAAAGCCGGCTGCTGAGATCCATGGCCGTGATGTTGAACGGGCGGATGGTATCGGCGAAAATGGCCGTCAGCACCATTGCCGCAAGCCACAGCAGGCCGAACGCCACCGAGAGCGGCACGTTGCGGCGCAGGAAGGAGACGAGGCGGTTCGGCTTTCCGGAAGCCGGCGTACCGGCGAGATCGACAGTTGCCATCGGCTTTCTCCTCAATGTCCGGCCGCGTGCGAGCGAAGCCGCGGATCGAGCCAACCGTAGAGCAGGTCGACAACGAGGTTCGACAGGACCATGACGGCGGCGATGATCAGCAGGATGCATTGAACGACGGCGAGGTCGCGATTGCTGACGGAGACCACCAGCAGGCGGCCGATGCCGGGCCAGGAAAAGATCGATTCCACGACGACCGCGCCCGCTATCAGCGAGCCGACCATGAAGCCGACGATCGTGACGATCGGCACCGCCGCATTGGGCAATGCGTGGTTCCACACCACGTCGCGCCATGTCAGCCCCTTGGCCGAGGCGGTGCGGATATAGGGCTGGCCCATCACCTCGATCATGGCACTGCGCGAAAAGCGGGCGAGGATGCCGATGCCGCCGATGCTCATGGTCAGCGTCGGCAGAATGCCGTGCACCCAGGTATCCTGCCCGCCCGAGGGCAGCCAGCCGAGGATGACCGAGAAGAGCAGCACGAGCAGCAGTCCCATCACGAAGGAGGGAATGGTGAAGCCGAGGACGGCTAGCAGGATGACACCGCGATCAGAGAAGCTTTGCCGGTGCAGCGCCGCGTAGACTCCGGCCGGAATGCCGAAGACGAGCTTCAGGATGAGGGCCGGCACCGTCAGCTGCAGTGTCGCCGGCACACGTTCCAGCACCAGCTGGATTGCGGATGCCTTGTCACGCATCGAGACGCCGAAATCACCGGTGAAGATCGACTTGATATAGGCGAGATATTGGATCCAGAGCGGCTGGTCGAGGCCCCATGCCTTGCGGAAGGCATCGACCGCCTCCCGCGGCACGTCAGGCCCGAGCATCACCATGGCGGGATCGCCCGACATGCGCAGGACCACGAAGGCGAAGGTGACGACCGCCATGATGGTCACCATCGCACGGAACAGGCGGACGAGAACAAAACGGATCATGGAACCCTCCCCTTATGCCGCCACCGGCGTGGTCTCGCCCGCCACGACATGGCAGGCGGCGGTGCGGTACTCGCCGATCCCTTGGAGCTCCGGCACGACGGAACGGCAGATGTCGCGGGCCAGCGGACAGCGCGGATGGAAGGCGCAGCCAGAGGGGCGCTTGGCCGGGTTCGGCGGTTCGCCCTGCAGGATGACGCGGCCTTCCAGCGGCTTGCCGGGAATGGGCACGCTGGATACCAGCGCCTTCGTGTAGGGATGCTGCGGGGCGCGGAAGATGACGTCGGAAGAAGCCTCCTCGACGATGCGGCCGAGGTACATGACCGCGACGCGGTCGGCGATGTTGCGCACCACCTTCAGGTCGTGGCTGATGAAGACCATGGCAATGCCGTTCTTTTCCTGCAGGTCGCGCATCATGTTGACGACCTGCGCCTGGATGGAGACGTCGAGCGCCGAAACCGGCTCGTCGCAGACGAGCAGTTTTGGCCGCGAAGCCAGCGCCCGGGCGATCACGGCTCGCTGGCGCTGGCCGCCCGAAAGTTCGTGGGGATAGCGGTCGGCCTGGTCATCGCGTAGGCCGACGGCCCGCATCAGTTCCGTCACGCGCGACCCCTGATGCTCCCTAGGAATGAGCTTGTGGATATCAAGCGGCTCGGCGATCTGCTTCGCAATCGTTACGCGGCGGTCGAGCGCTGCGAGCGGGTCCTGGAAGACGAGCTGCATCTTGGCGCGCAGTGCCCGCCATTCCGCGGTATGGCGCGCCGGCATCGGCTGCCCCTGGAAGCGCACACTTCCTTGCTGTGCGTCATCTATGCCGAGCAGCATGCGCCCAAGCGTCGATTTGCCGGAGCCGGATTCGCCCACGATGCCGAGTGTTTCGCCGGGCATGACCGAGAGCGAAACGCCGTCGACGGCGCGCACCGGCGTCGGGCGGCCGAAGAGGCCGCGACGGATCTGATAAATGCGGACGAGATCGTGGACTTCGATGAGCGGCGTCATTGCAGCAGGCCTTCGGCGATACGGGACGACCGGGTCTCGACGGCGCCCGCAACGGGCACCGGGCGCGTGCAGGCGAGGTTGCGGCCGCCATCGAGGGAAACGAGCGGCGGGCGCTCGCTGCGACAGGACTCGACGGCGCGCGGACAGCGCGGCGAGAAGGAACAGCCCTCCGGCAGATGTTTGGGATTGGGAACGGTGCCGGGAATGGGGATCAGCCGTTCGCGGCCGCCGTCGAGGCGCGGAATGGCATCGAACAGGCCGCGCGTATAGGGGTGGCGCGGCTCGGAGAAGAGCTGTTCGACACTGCCCTCCTCCACGATGCGTCCGGCATACATGACGCAGACGCGCTCGCAGACCTGGCTGACTGCGCCGAGATCATGGCTGATGAAAACGGTCGCCATGCCGGTTTCGGCACGCAGGCGGATCAAGAGATCGAGGATCTGCGCCTGGATCGTCGCATCGAGCGCGGTGGTCGGTTCGTCGGCAATCAGAAGATCGGGCTGACCGGCCAGCGCCATGGCGATCATCAGGCGCTGGCACTGGCCGCCGGAAAACTCGTGCGGATAGAGATCGAAGCGGCGGCGCGAATCGGGAATGCCGACCATGTCGATCAGCCGCAGCGCCTCGGCCTTTGCCGCCCCGCCGCCGAGCCCACGATGGACCCACAGCGCTTCCGCGATCTGCCGGCCGATGCGCAGCACCGGGTTGAGCGAGCTGGACGGATCCTGGAAGATCATGGCTATGCGGCTGCCGCGCACGCTTTCGAGCACCGTGCGCGATCCGCCGATGAGTTCGCGGCCTTCGATTTGCACCGAGCCGGAAACGCCCGCCTTGCCGGGCAGCAGGCCGAGGGCCGCAAGCCACGTGACCGACTTGCCGCAGCCGGATTCGCCGACGAGGCCGAGCGCCTCGCCTCTGGCGACATCGAGATCGATGCCGTGGAGAACCTGCACCCCGTCGAAGGCGACCCTCAGGTCACGCAGTTCCACGAGATTGGAGCCGGTCGAGCCCATCTTTCATCCCCGCTCTTCGTTTGCATCAAAAACAGGATCTCCGGCAGCCCTTCAGCCGCCGGAGACCGGAGTGACGGACCGATCAGATCGACCAGTTGGTGGCGCGGAAGTCCATGGCGAAGGCCGGAGCGGCCTTCCACTTCAGCGACGACTTCATGCCGGTGAAGACGGCATTCTGATGCAGGACCTGATAGACCGGGTCTTCGCGCTCGGCGATTTCCAGCATGCGGGCGATGGCCTTCTTGCGCTGCGCCCGGTCGGTGGAGGTTTCCATGACGACGGCGAGCTTGTTCATCTCTGCGTTCGTCCAGTCCTTCTTCTGCTGCACTTCGCCGTTCGGGCCGAATTGCACGACCATCGGCGTGATCGGGTCGTTGATCGAGTTGCCAGCCGACCAGTCGCGCACGCCCTTGATGCCCTGGGGATCGTGGATCTGCGCCCAGTTCTCCTTCATCTCGATCTCGACGTTGAGGCCGACCTGTTTCCACATCTCCACCATGATCTGGCCGTTGGCCGTCTGGTTCGTGTAGTAGTTGTTGAGCAGGCGGTAGGGGATCGCATCGCCCTTGTAATTGGCCTGCTTCAGAAGGTCCTTGGCGAGATTGGGATCGTAGGCCGGGGGCGCCCAGCCATCGATGAACATGTCGCTGTTGCGGAAGGATTCGAACTGCAGGCCGGCCGGGATGACCGTCTTGCCGGCCCAGAGCGCATCGACGATCGCCTGGCGGTCGATGGCATGGGTCATCGCACGGCGAACCAGCGGGTTGGCGAGGATCTCGTTCTGGGTGTTGAAGACCGAAATGCGGTGGTTCCAGATCGTCGAGTTCTGGATCTCGTAGCCCGGAGCGGCCTGAACGGCGGCGATCTGATCCGGCGGCAGGTCGCAGGCGAAGTCGTATTCGCCAGACAAGAGGCCGTTGACGCGCGAGGCGACTTCCGGAACTTCCACGAAGCGGATCTGCTCGAGCGGCGGGCGGCCGCCCCAATATTCGTCGAAGGCGACGAGGGTCAGCGAAACGTCCGGCTTGTATTCGCCGACCATATAAGGACCCGTCGTGATCGGCTTGCGCGACCATTCGGTGAAGCTCGCGGCCTCATCCCAGGCGCGGCGGTTGGTGATCTGGCTGCCGCCGGAATAGAGGCGCCCTTCCAGCGTCACGTCGGGCGTCGTGTTGTGCAGGCGCACGGTGTACTTGTCGACGATCTCGATGCCGGCGAGCGCCGGCCACAGGCGACGTCCGACGCCGGGAACGGTTGCCGGCAGTTCCTTGGCGGTCGCAGGCTTGTGGTCAGCTTCGAAAATGGTCTTGCCACCGGCGGGCTCCGTGTTGCCGAACACGCGTTCCTTGGAGAAGGAGAAGGCGACGTCCTCGGCGGTCATTTCATCGCCGTTGTGGAACTTGACGCCTTGGCGCAGCTTCAGCTCGAGCGTCTTGTCGTCGATACGCTTCCACTCGGTGGCAAGACCCGGAACCGGACCCTGATTGCCCATCCAGTCACGCAGGATCAGGCCTTCCCAGAGGTTGGGGAAGAAGATGCGCTCGCCGACGTTGGACTGCTCGTGATAGACGTCGAGCGAGTTGTTGTTGGTGATCTTCTGCACCGCGATCGTGATGGACGGGCGCTTGCCCTGGCTGAAAGCGAGGCGCGGCAGAACGAGCGTGCCGGCGGTGGCGCCGATAAGGCCGAGCGCGCCGCGTCGATTGATCGAAATCATCGGAAACTCCTTGTGTCTTGACCGACGAGCCCCCGCTCGTGGTCTGTGTTGTTAAAATCAGCTAGATGTCGCCGCATTGACGGCTTCATGAATTTTTCAATAAAGGCGCCCGTCGCGGATGCCGCGAAGAGCCGTTCCAGCGCGTGAGGCAAGGCCCCCGCGCGACGAGATCAGCCGGCGACAGGAACCACCGGTTTGCTTGCAGGCGAAGCGGCGGTTCCCGCCGAAAACGCTTCGAGCGCGCGCGCCAGTTCACCCGCTCCCTCCACCGTTTGCAGAGCGCCTGCCGCCTTCAGCGCCGCGTGCCGTCCGCTGCGCGGATCGGCCGGATCGACGAAGCCGATCGCCGCCATGCCGGCCGCCACGGCACCCGTAATCCCGAGCGCGCTGTCGTCGATGACAAGGCAGCGGTGCGGCGCCACGTCGAGACTTTCGGAGCAGAGAAGGAAAAGGTCAGGCGCAGGCTTGGGCCTCGCCACCATCTCGGCGCTGTAGATATGCGGTGCAAATTCCGTCCACAGATCCAGAAGACCGAGGCTGCGGCGCAGCCTCTCCATGTCGCTGTTGGACGCGACGCATTTACGCTGCTTCACCTTCCGCACCAGCTCTTCCATGCCGGCCATCGGCCGCAGCGAACGGGAAAACTCCGCGTAGAGCGCGCTTTTGGCATCGGCGAAGACACGATCCGGATCGGCAAGGCCGAGTTCCTCGCGACAGAGGCGGCCGGCCGCCTCCCTCGAAAGTCCGGTGAAGCGACGGTGAACCTCAGCGTGGCTCAAGGGAACGCCGGCGCGCTGCAGGGCCTGCGCCAGCGTGCCGCTCGCCACCGGCTCGCTGTCGATCAATACGCCGTCGCAATCGAAGATCAGAAGTTCTATCGTCATGCAGACGGCATTACGTTACATATGTTACACCAATGTGAAATATGTAACGCCGAGGCGTTTCGGGATGGGGATTGATGGAATCGCATGAACTGAAAATTCGGGCGGCCTGGCTCTATCACGTGGAGGGGCTGACGCAGGCACAGATCGCCGAGCGCATGTACCTCACCCGTCGCCGGGTGAACGAGTTCCTGGCCTCAGCCCTTGAGGAAGGCATCGTCAGGGTGAGCTTCGCCTCGCCGCTTGCCGCCGGCATGGAGCTGGAATCGCGCCTGCAGGGACGTTTCGGCCTGGAGGCGGCAGTCGTCGTGCCCACCCCTGCCGATCCGCAGCTTCTGCACCAGGCGCTCGGCCGCGGCGCGGCCGCCTATCTCGACCGGCTGATCCAGGCCCGCAAGCCCCGCTCCATCGGGGTCGGCTGGGGCGCGACGCTGCGCGAGACCGTCACCAACATGACGCCGGCAAGCGAGCCCGGGATCGAGCTGCGCTCGATGATGGGCGGGCTGACACGCGGCTCGGAGATTAACACGTTCGAGATCGTGCGAGCCTTCGCGCAGGTCCTGAAGGCGCAATGCCACTATTTCGCGGCACCGATCTATGCCGAGAGCCCGCAATCGCGCGAGGCGATCATCACGCAATCGGTCTTCGAGCGCATTTTCCGCCAGACCTGCGAAGTGGATATTTCCTACCTGAGTGTCGGCGACGTGACCAGGCAATCCCTGCAGGTACGCTACGGCCTGCCGGCCGGAACCGACATCGGTGACCTCATCGCCGTCGGCGCCGTCGGCGACCTGCTGGGCCGCTATATCGATGCCGAGGGCCGCCCCGTCGCCCACCCGCTGAACGCACAGGTGCTAGCCCCCGACCTCACCGACTACCGCAGGATCCCCTGCCGCATCGTCGCCTCGGGCGGTATCCACAAACACGCCATCCTCACCGCCACCGTACGCGCCGGCCTCGCAACCGCGCTGATCACGGATGAGGAGAGCGCAAGGGCGTTGCTGGCGGGCGGATGAGGTGAGGTGTGTGCCTGCGTAATGGGAGGCGACCGGCGGGCGCGCAGGGTTTGAGCATGGTAGGTGGAATGTGGAACGTGTGCCCTTCCACCCCTTCGGCCGCACGTACCCGAATGTTGTCGCAAATGCCACCAACCGAAAGGCGCTACGGCGCCGACAGTTTTGGCCCGATGGCGGGTCGTGCACCCCGATGCTGGTGCATCGAGAGTAGAGCCTGCACGTGCCAAGGCGACACAAGATTATACGAACATGGAATTTCGTCAGGCGGCCAAAATAGGCGCCCATTCCTTTTGGGGATGGGTACTGGGAAGCGCGGTCATAGTCGGAGGAGCGGTATACGGGGCAAATCTCGATCTCCAGGGGGTTCGAAAGGCATTCTCGGAAGCCAGTCCGACGCGAAAGCCCGAATGGTTTGCCGAAGATGCACCGCAATCTTGATGCAAATCCTCGGCACGCCGGCCGAGCTCCTGCGCTGTTCGCGGCGAGGGTTTGACCTGGCAGCTCGACGGTGGCATCTTCCCTGTGCGCCCTGCGCATAGAATCCGGCTACTTCTCATTGTGTACTGAAATCGAAGCCCCCGCACCGCGTTGAACTGGCACGAAGGGAGAGTCTTGGATGCCTGGCCCGCAGCGTTCCGCCCTAGGATCCCTCGTATTGATAGCGGCCGTCATAGGTTTCGGCGTCGGCGCGTTTGCCTACACTGCCGGATGGCTCAGCCCTGACCGCCTTACGTCGACGAAGCTCGTAAATGCGTTGGCGCCTCCTGGCGGACCGGCTCTCGGACATCGGAGAAACCACGCAAAGGGCGTTTGCTTCACTGGCACATTCGAAGCGAACGGGAACGGTACTGCGATTTCACGGGCGTCAATGCTTGCCGCCGGACAGTACCCCGTCCTTGGCCGCTTCAACCTCGCAACGCCGGACCCGAATGCTGCCGATCCGACAGTTAGAGTTCGGGGCATTGGCGTGCAGATCGCAGCGCCCGACGGCAACGTCTGGCGGATGGCTCTGATCGATCCGCCTGTTTTTGCGGTCTCCACGCCGCAAGGTTTCTACGACTTGCTTAATGCGTCTGCGAGCAAGGATCCGGAAGCGATGAAAGGCTTTGTGGCAGCGCATCCAGAATTCGCTGCGTTCGGCGAGTGGGCGACCACGGCTCCCTGGACGGCCAGCTACGCCGAGGTGGCGTTCAACAGCCTCAATGCATTCATGTTCAAGGATGGGTCGGGCGTAGAGCACGCCGTTCGTTGGTCTTTGCGTCCGGAGGCGCAGGCCGCGCCGATCACGGCCGAAGACTTCGCCAAGCTCGGCGCCAATCATCTCGAGCAAGATATAACCGAACGCGTTGCGAGGTCGCCTCAGCGTTGGACGCTCCTGCTGACGGTGGCCGATCCCTCCGATCCAATATCAGATCCTACCAAGGCCTGGCCCCCGGGGCGGCGTACTGTCGAAGCTGGAACTCTGGTCGTGCAGAAAATAGAGCCGGAGGCGGACGGCCCATGCCGTGACATCAATTTCGACCCGACCATCCTGCCTGACGGAATCAAGGTTTCCGATGATCCGTTCCCCGCGGCCCGCTCGGCAGCCTATGCCAAATCCTATGATCTGCGGACATCGGAAGCGAGCAGTTATCCTCGAACAGGAGCGAGCGCGAAGCCATGACGGACGGCACCAAGACACGATTCTCCACCATCCAGCGCTTGTTGCACTGGCTGATGGCGATAGGCATCCTGGCAATGCTATTCATCGGCGTCGGAATGGTTTCCACCATCGGACGTGAGTATGTGCCGCTCTTGCTGACGCATAAGACGTTAGGGATCGCCATTCTTGTCCTTGCCCTGGTTCGCCTCGTGGTTCGCTTCATATCCGGCGCTCCACCGTTGCCCGCAGACCTTCCGGAACCGATGAAGCTTGCCGCTCATCTGTCCCACGTAGGTTTGTACGTGCTGATGATAGGGATGCCCTTGATCGGGTGGGCGATGTTGTCCGCCGCCGCTTACCCAGTCGTGCTCTATGGCGGCATAAGGCTCCCCCCGATACTGCCGCAGAGCGACACCCTGCACGCACTGCTCTGGAGCGCGCATTACTATCTTGCCTTCGCGTTCTTCGCTCTTGTGTTGATGCATCTTGCGGCGGCGCTTTTCCACGGGCTCGTCCGTCGCGATGGGGTCCTCGAGACTATGCTGCCTGGCAAATAACGGTGGTGTTCGTGGAAGGGTTATCGTCACCGCCAGGCCCTCAACCGAGGCAGCGCTGAGTGTGAGGGTGCCTTCGGCTACKGCATCTACCGCCGGTACCTGGATGAACCGCCTCACAGCTGATCGCCAACGCAATCGTGCGTTGCACTTCTAGGGCGCCAAGCCGACTCCATGGGGGCACCCCACTCGCCAAAACCAGTCCTGATCGAGATCGGGTTCACGGGACACCTCTCCAATGGCGGACTTAGCCCGGTTGAAGATCGCGTAGCAGAGTTCGGTATCGTCATGGCGAGCATGATAGGCAATTCCGTCAGGGCTCAGCGGATGATCGATCAATGCCTTTGCCCAAGCCTGTGGAGCGTCGTAGGAAAGACCCGAATGAGGGACTTCCCTCACGCTGCCGGACCAGTGCGGCTTCTTTCCCGCCGAAGCTAAGGTTGGCTATCCCCATCACCAGTTAGATCACGGCCGGACACAAAGATTACGCGCGGACGTGGGATTTCCGCAACTCTACGCCCGTCTCGGGCAGCAAGGACGGCGCGGAGCGTAGACTGGATGTCGTCGTTGCGGACTCTGAAGTACGAGCGGCCGCTCAATTTGGTCTATGGAACGCTTTTGACCAAATTGCCGCGACCGGTGCGGACCTGCCCCAACCTAAGACTTAACTGGTGCGAGCACGAAATCGTGCTCGACCTGCCAGAATTTTCCCTCGAAGCCGAGCTCTCTGGCTCGAGCGGGATCCTCGGTCAGCTTGAAGTCGGCAAGAAGGCTCTCCTTCACGCCAAACACCGCGTCCGAATGGATGTAGGGATCGTCGGGATCAAAGATATGCGTGACAAGTGTTTCGAACCCTCCCGCCTTGATGATGTAATGCAGATGCGCCGGCCTGAAAGGGTGTCGGCCGAGCGCACCCAACATCTGCCCGACAGGCCCGTCATCAGGGATCGGATAATATTTGGGCTTGACCGCGCGGAACCAATAGTGCCCGTCCTTTCCCGTTCGGAATACGCCGCGCAGGTTGAAATCCGGCTGGATACCTTGCTGCTGCACGTCATAGAAGCCTTCGTCATTGGCCTGCCAGACATCGAGGACGGCATTGGCGATCGGCTTGCCATCGGTATCCAGGATGCGGCCACTGATGACCATATCCTCGCCCTTGTGGTCCAGGCAGATATTGGCACCCATCGGCAATTCCGGGGCATCGGCGACGTGGAACGGTCCGAGTACCGTGCTCTCCGAGGCCCCGGTGGGTTTGCGATTGTTGATCGCATCGACGAGCATCGAAACGCCGAGCACATCCGAAAGGAGGATGAATTCCTGCCGCCAGTCGGTACAGGTGTGGCCGGTGCGCGTGAGGAACAGGATCGCATCCATCCATTCCTCCTGCGTCGGTTCCAGTTCCTTCACCGCCTCGTGGAGCTTGCGGGTGACGACCTCGATGATCACCTTCAACCGCGCGCTCTTTGCCCCGCCATTGCGGCTGGTGACGACGTCGACGGAATTTTCTTCGGTGAAATAGCCGTTTTCTTCAGCACCCATGACGACCTCAGCGATCCAGGATTATTTTCAGGACGTGGCTCAGTTCGGCTTCAGGCTCGGCGACCGCCGCATGCGAGCGCCAGGCGACATGATGGTCGGGACGAACGAGCAAGGCGCCGGAATCACTGATCTCGCGGGCGCCCGCCCAATCTCCCGTCAGATCCTGCCAGACCTGCCGGGGACCAATCTTGTGGATGGCGATCGGGATGCCGAACTCCTTCGACAGCGCCTTTACCGCGAGAGCCCAACTGTCGCCGCCGATCCCGGTCAGGACCGTGAAAATGCCATGCCCCGTAAGATCGAGACTGGAAACCTTCTCTCCCTGCGTCCCGAACAGCCAGACATGCGGAAGCCGTGCTCCCGGCCATGTCGTCGGCTGGCAGTGAAGCTCGGGGTCCTTTTCGAAGGCGGGTTCTGCCTGCCCGTCCTTGACGACGGCCTGCGATGCATAGCGATGGTTCATCTCGACGCCATGGGCATCAAATTCATAGACCTTGTAGGCGATGGCATCACGGATGGCGGCGCGCTGGCGTTCGGCGGCCTCGCCGTCATCGCAACGCGCGTCCATGTTCTGCTGCATCTTGACCGGATCGACGGAATCCAGAAGGCCCAACGCCTTGAAGATCGGGCCGAATTCCTCGATCGACTTGTTGGCGCGCGTGACGATCTGCTTTGCAATGGGCGCGCGCTCAGCCTGATAACTGTCGAGAAGGCCCATTCCGGCCTGGCCCCTGATCACCATGGCAAGCTTCCAGGCGAGGTTGAAGCCGTCCTGGATCGACGTGTTGGAGCCGAGACCGTTCGATGGCGGATGGCGGTGCACGGCATCACCGATGCAGAAAACCCGGCCATTCGACAGGGTCGTCGCGTACATATTGTTGACGGTCCAGGTGGAGACCGACTTGATCTTCGGCTCAAGCTCGGGAACGCCGACCAGTTCACGCACGACCTTGGTGGCAAAGGCATTGTCGACTGCGGGGGCCGGCTGATTGATGTCATAGCCCCAGACGATCAGCCACTCGTTCCACGGCCTTACCATGCGTACGAGGCCCATGCCGATACCGCCGACGTCGGCACCCGGCTGCAGAACCCAGTAAAGCACGGAGGGGCGATGGGCGACATAACGCGACAGATCCGCCTCGAAGAGAATGTTCATCGAACCGGCCACACCCATCCGGCCCTCGAAGGACAGGCCGGCATGCTCGGCGACCTTCGAATTGCCGCCATCGGCGCCGATGAGGAATTTCGAGCGGATCGTCACTTCCTTCCCCGTCAGGCGATCGAGGCATGTCGTCGTGACGCCGTCAGCATCCTGGACATGGCTCAGATATTCGGTCGACATGCGCGACTGGGCGCCGCGCGAACAGGCCGTCTTGAAGAGGAGCGGCTCCATATAGGTCTGCGGCAGGTCGTTCATCCGCCCCGGCGAGGACAGGATATGTTCGGCGCGCGACAGCGGATGATTGCCCCAGCTCTGCATGCGGCCGATTTCCTCGCCCGCGACCGCCGTGCAGAAGACGTTTTGCCCCATCAGGTCCTGTTCGGTCGCAAACAGATAGACCTCGTCTTCCACATCCCGGCCGAGATCGCGCAGAACCTCCATCGTGCGCTGGTTGGTGATATGCGCGCGCGGCGTATTGGCGAGCCAGCGATAGCGATTGATCACGAGCGGCTCCAGACCGTAGCTCGCCAGCAATGCGGCAGTCGCCGAGCCCGCAGGTCCCGTTCCTATGATCAAGACGTCGGTGGTGATATCAGCCATTCGGCCCTCCCTTTTCATCTGGTAGAACAGATCCGCCCCCGAGCAGGCGGCGAACCGGAAAGAGTTCCCAACCTGTGCGGTCGGATATCAGCCCCCAGAGTCCCCGGGGCGCAAACAGCATGGTGACGATGGCAAGCGCCCCGAGCGCCAGAAGGTACCAGGAGCCGTAGGCCGAAAAGGCGTTCTGCAGGAAAAAGAAGACCAGCACGCCAAGGATCGGCCCTTCGATCGTGCCTATCCCACCGATGACCGTGATGAAGATGACATAGGCCGTCCAGTCGGTCAGCGAGAAGGCGGCATCAGGCGATATCCGCCCCTTCTGGAGATAGATGAGCGCGCCGATGATGCCGGTGATGAAGGCCGTAAACAGATAGATCATCGTCTTAAGCCGGCGTGCATCGACGCCGAGTGCACGCGCAGCCGTCTCGTTGTCGCGCACCGCCGCAAGCCCGAGACCCTGGCGGCTGCGCAACAGCTTGTAGACGGTCGCAATCGTTGCGGCCGCGACGATCAGCGCAAGCCAGAAGGACAGGGCATCGGCTGCCGCGGCAGCCCGCATGCCGAACCAGTCTTCAAGCAGGGAGATGCCCAGCATGTCGCGGGTCGCATCCCGCGGCAGCGACGTGCCGGTACCACCGCCGAGCGCCTTCCATTGGGCAAGCAGCAGTCGTCCGACTTCAGCGATAACCCAGGTGCCGATCGCAAAATACGGGCCGTAGAGGCGAAAGGCGAAGAAAGCGGTCGGTACGGCGATCACCATGGCGGCGACGCCGGCAAGCGGGATGGCGAGGATCGGATCGAGCCCGGCCAGAATGACGAGGCCGAAGAGAGCATAGGCGCCGCAGCCGACAAAGAGCTGCTGGCCGACCGAAATCAGCCCCGCATAGCCGGCAAGCAGGTTCCAGCTCTGCGCCAGGGTCAGCATCGTCAGGATGAAGAACAGATCCTGCACCACGCCGCGTGACAGGAAAAGCGGTGCTGCCGCAAGGCCGGCGAGCACAACCAGGCAGACCAGCGAAAAGATCTGGGACAGCCGCGTGCCTGTTTCGATCCTCCAATCCGGGGATGCTTGACTATCGGTTGTCATGGTTTCCAAACCCGTGGTCATGGCGCCGCCTCAATCGACAGCGCGCGGAAAGAGGCCGCGCGGCCGCAGGAGCAGAACGATCAGGAAGGCGATATGTCCGGCAAGGATCTGCCATTCCGGATTGATGGCGGCCCCGATCGTCTGCGCAAGCCCGAGGATGACGCCGCCGGCAAGCGTGCCCCAGAGCGATCCGAGACCGCCGATGATCACGGCTTCGAAAGCATAGATCAGCCGCGCCGGCCCGGCTGTCGGATCGAAATTTGCCCGCATGCCGAGATAGAGCGCGGCAACGGTCACGATCATCATTGCCAGTCCCGTGGCGATGGCAAAGATCGAGTTCGGACGGATACCCATCAGGCCGGCTGTGACCACATCGTCCGACGTGGCGCGGAAGGCGCGCCCGAGTGCGGTGCGATAGATGA
Source organism: Rhizobium sp. 01T444 (assembly GCF_056398305.1). NCBI lineage: Bacteria > Pseudomonadati > Pseudomonadota > Alphaproteobacteria > Hyphomicrobiales > Rhizobiaceae > Rhizobium > Rhizobium sp. 01T444. The sequence continues at coordinate 55,438 of NZ_JBFTPD010000027.1, read as the reverse complement.
GCTGGTTCAGAGCGACAATCACCGCGACAGCCGAGCCGAAAGTCAGAAGCGGCATCAATCCGGCATTGATGCCGCCCACCTGCAGCGACGCCGTCTCCAGAGATCCGGCGGAAATCCTTCTGCTATCGGCAGTGAAGACCTCCAGAAGACCATTCTGGATGACGATGGACAGGCCGAAGGTCACAAGCAGTGGCGGCAAGACATCCTTGCCGAGCGTGCGGTTGAGAAGGTGGTATTGCAGCAGCCAGCCGATCGCAAACATCAAGGGCGCTGCGATCAGCGCCGCAGTGAATGGATCGAGGCCGAGCGACGAAACGAGAAGCAGAATCAAAAATGCTGCCAGCACGATGAGGTCGCCATGGGCAAGATTGACAAGCCGCATGATGCCGAACACCAGACTGAGGCCGGCAGCAAACAGGGCATAGAGCCCGCCGAGCAACACGCCCTGAAGAAGCGTATCAAGCCAGTTCATTGCTCTCCGCTCCAAAATAGGCTGCGTGGATGTCGGCCCGATCGAGGTCGGCCGGGCGCCCGCTCAGGGTTATCCGTCCCTCCATCATGCAATAGACGAGGTCGGCGACCTTCAGGGCCTGGGCGATATCCTGCTCGACGACGACGATCGCCATCCCGGATGCGCGAATGCGGCTGAAGGCTGCGTAGATATCCTTGATGACGACGGGCGCCAGACCGAGGCTGAGCTCATCGCAGAGCAGGATCTCCGGGTTCGACATCAGGGCACGGCCGATTGCCACCATCTGCTGCTGGCCGCCCGAAAGCGCAGTCGCCGGATTGCTGCGCCTTTCCTTCAGGATCGGAAACAGCGTGTAGACGCTTTGCAGCGACCAGGGCCCGGATCGCTTGCAGCCGTAGCTGCCGACCTGCAGGTTTTCTTCCACCGTCAGCGAGGCAAAGAGCTTGCGCCCTTCCGGCACGAGAGCGATGCCGCGGCGCACGACATCAAAAGAAGGCATTGCACCGATCGCCTCGCCCCGATGCAGGACCATATCCGCCCGGTTGGCAATCACACCTGCAATCGAGCGCATCAGCGTCGACTTGCCGGCACCGTTGGCGCCGATGACGGCAATCGTCTCGCCGGCATCGAGATCAATGTCGATGCCGAAAACGGCCTGGAAGTCGCCGTAAAAGGCCGTCAGGCCGCGGGTTTCAAGAAGGCTTGCCATCAGACCTCCATGCCGAGATAGATGGCGCGCACCTCGTCCGAGGCCATGATCGCTTCCGGCGCACCGATACCGACGACACGCCCGAAATTGAGGACCAGGATGCGCTCGGCGACAGCGGTCAGCGCATGCAGCACATGCTCGATCCAGATAATGGTCATGCCGCGTTGATGAACGCGCCTGATCGTCGCCACCAATTGCCGGCATTCGCCTTCCGTCAGGCCACCGGCGATTTCGTCGAGGAGCAGGAGTTTCGGCCGGGTGGCAAGCGCGCGGGCAAGCTCCAGCCGCTTGCGCTCCAAAAGGGACAGCGATGCCGCCTGTCGGTTGGCCTTGGCGATCAGGCCGGTCTCGACCAGGATGTCGGCGCAGAAACCGGCGACATCGGCTTCGCTCGCCCGTGTGCCGAAAGCGCCTGCGACGAGCAGGTTTTCATAGACGGTCAGACGCTCGAAGGGCTGCGGGATCTGGAAGGTGCGACCCATGCCGGCAAGGCAGCGCTGCATCGGCGGCGTATGGGTAACGTCCCGGCCGTCAAAGCGGATTGCCCCGCTCGCAACGGACAGATTGCCGTTGATCAGGTTGAAGAGCGTGGATTTGCCGGCACCATTCGGCCCGATGACGCCGAGCGCCTCGCCCGGCTCGACCGAAAAGCTGATACCCTCGGCAACGACGAGCGCGCCGAAGGATTTCGAGACAGCATTGAGTTCCAGGATGGGCATCGGCCAATCTCCGCAAAGGTCCGCCCGGCCGCAAAGCCGGGCGGATGTGCCTTACGCCAGCGCTTCGAGCTTGCCGCCGAGCGGCACGTTCGGTGCAAGGCCGTTTTCGACGACGATGAGATCGTAACCACCGCCCGATTTCAGCCGCCACTGACCGCMGACCAGCGGCGTCTTGGCGACGTTCTTCTGGGCGAAGGGCGGAAGCTTCTCATTGCCCCAGGCAATCGGTCCGACAAGCGTGTCGAGCTTGGTCTCGCCGATCGCTTTTGCGACCGTATCACCGTCACTGACATCGCCGGCACGCTTCATGACGTCGACGGCGAGTTCGAATAGGGCATGAGCAAAGCCGATCGGCTGCGTCCAGGGACGGCCGGTGGATTTCGTGAAGGCATCGGCGACGGCAGCCGTCGTCTCGCCCGTCAGTGACGATTTGAACGGATGGCTTGGTGTCCACCACACTTCCGTCGACAGATTGTGGCCGGCATTGCCGAGCGCCTCAACCGTCTGCGGAAAAAGCAGCGCCTTGCCGATCGAGGCGATCTTTGGCTTCAGGCCCTGCTGCTTGGCCTGGTTCCAAAAGGTGGTGAGATCCGGCGGGATCATCACGCCGGTCAGAATATCCGTGCCGGCCTGCTTGAAGGCGTTGATCTGCGCGGAGAAATCGTCCGTCAGGTTCTGATAGCGACCCGTGTCCGTCAGCCCATAGCCGAGCTTTTCAAGCACCGGCGGGAAGCCGACGACCTTGTCGCCCCAGGCATTGCCATCCCCGTCATTCGGAAAGAGCCCGCCGATCTTCTTGTTGGTTTCGATCTGTCCCCACATGCCGGTGAAGACGGCAATGATATCCTCCAGGCCCCAGAAGAAATGATAGGCATAGTCGAAGGGCTTCCAGGAAGCAGGATCGCCCGGATTGCCCTGCTGGCCGATGAACCAGGGCTGCCAGGGCGCGACCGTGGAAATGCAGGGCATGCCCTCGCCTTCGCAGGTCGTCGAGACCGGATTGGTCGTCTCCGGCGTCGAGGAAACCAGCATCAGGTTGATCTGATCATCGACGATCAGCTCCTTGGCGACCTCGGCAGCGCGGTTGGGGTTGGATTGGCTGTCCTTGACCACGACCTCATAGTTGAGGCCGAGCTTCTTGGTCGTCGCCAGGAAGGCATCGATGACGAACTTGTCGGCCTCTCCGAAGGCTGCAAGCGGACCGGTCTGGGGGCTGACATAGCCAAGCTTGATTGCCGCCGTCTGACCGATTGCCGGGGCGGCAAGGCTGGATGCGGCAAGCGCGGCTCCGCCGGCTGCCGTCGTCTTCAGAAAATTGCGTCTCGTAAACATATGTCCTCCCATTGTCCTCTCCTCCCAAAGAGTGCGTAGTCAGGCAGACGATCAATCTGCTGGTCGGCGGCCATCCCAGGCCTCCTGCAAAAGTGCCCTGATCGAACCCCGGTCAATCGGGCGCGGGTTCCAGTAAGGATTTTCAACGGCAATCGAAGCCGCACGGTCGAGATCGACCTCGGTCAGCCCGAATTCCTTGAGCGTCAACGGCGCGCCAATCGACTTGGCAAAATCCCACAGGCCGCCACCGATCGAGCCTCCGAAGAGATTGGCAGCTGGGGCAAGTTCTGCCGCTGCCGCCMTCGCGTTGAACGCGGCCGTATGCGGCAGCATCACCGCATGGGTTTCGGCATGCGGGGTGTCGAAGGAGCCGCCGAGCGTGTGGCAGATCTTGTGATGCAGCGCCATACCGACCGTGCCAAGCACTGTGCCGCAGAGCCAGGCACCATAGAGCGCCTCATTTCGGGCATCGGCATCGTCGGGCGCTGTTACGATTTTTGGCAGGCTTCTGGAAAAAGCGCGCAGCCCCTCAAGAGCCATCAGGGTCGAAATAGGATTACGGTCACGTGCATAAAGGCCTTCGACGGCATGCGCCATGGCATTGAGGCCGCTCGTCACACTCATCGAAACCGGTAGCCCCAGGGTCAAGGCCGGGTCGTAGAGAACGATTTCCGGCAGGATCCGCGCGTCACGTACAGTCGTTTTCCGACCGCCTTCCGTCTGGCCAAGAATGGGCGTGACCTCGGAACCGGCATAGGTGGTCGGCACGACGATCTGCAGAAGGTCGGTGCGATAGGCAATCGCCTTGCCGAGGCCGGTCGTCGATCCTCCACCGAGCGAGACCACGCAATCCGCCTCGGTTTCGGCCACCATTTTCATCGCGGCCTCGGTCACGTCGACCGGCGTATGCATGGTAGCGCCGGTAAAAACACCGCAGGCAAGAGAGCCGATTTCGGTTGCCAACGCCTCCGCATCCGCCTTTTGATGAGGCGTTGCAAGGACGAGCGCCCGCTTGCAGCCGGCCGTCACAATCCATTCTCCAACCTTGCTCCTGCTGCCGTCGCCGAAGACAATCCGGGCCGGACTGCCGGCATAGGAAAACGCGTCGATCATGCCGCCCTCTCCGGTTTTGCCCGGACCATGACGAAGATAAGCTCCACCGCCTTTGCATTACGTCCGTCGACCTCGACGGGATCGAAAGAGGTGATGAGCTCGGGGCGCACGCCAAACAGCGCGTCTTCGTGCAGGTGCGGGTCGCTTGCGTCATAAACGTGTGTCGTAATCGTCTCGAAGCCCTTTGCACGCACGACGAAATGCAGATGCGCCGGCCGGCGCAAGGGATAACCGGCCGCAGACAGCAGCCTACCGACTGGACCGTCGGCCGGCACGCCGTAGCCGGACGGAACAATAGAGCGATAGGAAAGGCACCCCTCTACATCGGTTCTGAACAGGCCCCGCAGATTATGTTCGGGCTGGAGATCCGGTTGCTGGTTCTCGTAGAAGCCCTCTGCGTTGGCCTGCCAGGTCACGACTTCAGCGCCTGCGACGGGCAGGCCGTCGAGATCCTGGACGCGAACCGACACCATAAGCGGCTCGCCGATGCCGTCGAGCGAGATCGACGACGCCGAGGCACGTGCAGGCGCATCGGCGCGGAAGAAGGGGCCGCGGATTGTATTGGGGGTTGCCCCCTTCGGCCGGCGCGAATTGATGTCTTCGATAAGTGCCGAAGCGCCGATCAGGTCGGATAGAAGCACCCATTCCTGCCGACGCTCGTCCGAAGCGTGACCGACCTCCGTCAGGAAAGCGATGAAGCTTCGCCACTCGTCCTGGGTCGGCCGAAACTGCTTGATGAGGTCGTGCGCATGGGTCACGGCGGCTGAGAGCAATTCGACTAGCCTGGCGTCCCTGCCGGCAGAAAAACGCTCAGCGAAGGCTTCAGACGATGTCGCCTCGCTGAATGTGAGCGGTTGAGAGTGCCCCGCCATGCCAATCCTCCCCGACTTGCTCTGCGACGTGCGGGTAGAATAGCAGGCAGAGCCACGTCGATTGATGATTTTGTTAAGAGATAATATAACGGATCGTTATGAAGATCGATGAGCGTCACCTGATCCAGCTCGCCGCCGTCGTCAAGACCGGCGGCGTTACCGAAGGCGCGGCTTTGCTGGGACTTGCACAACCTGCCGTCTCGCGCACCTTGTCCATGTTGGAAAAGCGCCTGGGCGAGCCGCTTTTCGTCCGGGGCCGTCGCCCCCTGCAGCCGACAGCCTTTGGCCTGGCGCTCGCCGAGCATGGTTTCGTCATGCTGGCGGCCTCCCGCAAGGCCTCCGATCTCGTCGAGAGTTTCAGGGTCGGCAAGAGTGGCGTCGTGCGCGTCGGCGGCACGCCTTTTTTCATGGATGGGCTGATCGCCGGAATCTGTGCGGAGTTTCAGTCGAGCCACCCCGATGTGCGCATCGACCAGAGCTACGGCTACTTCCCGGATCTCAGGGCAGCGCTGAAAGCCGACCAGATCGATCTCGCTATCTGCCCGATCGATATTCTCGATGAAGGCTCGGGGCTCGAGTTTCAGCAGATTCTTCCCGGCCGTAACGTTGTCGCCTGCCGGGTCACGCATCCCCTGCTCTTGAAGCGGCGGCCGCAGCCGAGCCATCTTCTCGAATATCCCTGGGTCGCACCGCCACCAGGCAGTCCCTTGCTTGCGGACTTGCGCGCGCTGCTTCTCTCATTCGGCGCAACCGAACTCAAGATCCGCTATTCGGGTGGTTCGCTGATGGCGGTGATCAACTATCTGAAGACCGCCGATGCACTGACGATCATGCCCCATAGCGTCGTCTTTGCGCAACGCAAGGACAAGTCGATCACGGCTTTGCCAATCACCATTCCGCATCCCGAACGGGCACTGGCGATCCTCAGCCGTGTTGATGCGCCGCGCTCTCCCGCCGTCGACCACTTTGCCACATTTGTCCGCTCCGGTTTCGAAAACTTGCGCCACCTCATCAAACGCCACGAAGAAGCGGTCGTATGGGGTCTTTGATATGCCAGCCTCTCGATCAGTGACGACTGTTGACGGCACTTCCGGGACCAGACATGGCATAGCCGGCTGAACGAGATCAAAGTGCCGCCTCCCGTCGTTCACGGCAACGATCCAGTTTTCCCCGTCGCGCACGGCAAGGCACTCGCGCGAGCTGTGGCGGACGCGAAGTTCGTGAAGATCGAAGGCGACGGCCATGAAATTCGTCCCGAGGATTGGGAAACGATCATTTCTGCTATCGACGAACATGCCGAACTCTCGTCAAGTGACCGAGGCAAAACCACGTGAGGATGGACATGTTGGATCGTGCTGACTTCTATGATGCAGAATTAAAGCGGCACAATGGGCATTTGCGTGCCGCCGCCTCCGTTGGAATACGTGACCGTGTGCTCGATATCGGTTGCGGGGCAGGACAAACGACGCGTGAGGCCGCCCGTGTCGCGGTGGAAGGCGAGGCGATCGGCGTGGATACTTCCACAGAAATGCTCGAGGTTGCGCGCCGACGTTCCAACGAAGCGGGATTGCGAAATATTGCCTTTGAGCAGGGTGACGCCCAGCACCACGCATTTCCGGCTGCGGGCTTCGACCTCTGCATCAGCCGGTTTGGCGTCATGTTCTTTGCCGATCCGGCGGCAGCGTTTGACAATGTCGCCCGCGCGATGCGTCCGGGCGCGCGCCTTGCATGGATGGTCTGGCAGAGCCAGGAGCGCAACGCTTGGTCTGGTGCCATCAGGCAAGCCTTGGCTCCGGGAATTGCGATTTCCGCACAGGCTTCCACGCCGTTTTCGCTTGGCGATCCCACCATCGCTGCAGAACTCCTCAAGACGGCCGGCTTTGTTTCGATCGATTTTATCGACGTGCGAGAACCGGTTTTCTACGGACCGGACGTCGATACGGCCTTTGACGCGCTCGTCGAGCTCTATCTTGTGAAGGACGCGCTGGCGCAAACCGGTGAAGCGCCCGACAAGGCGCTGCAGCGGCTGCGCGAACTGCTGGAGGCATATATGACCACGGAGGGCGTACTCTTTGAGTCGCGCGCGTGGATCATCACAGCTCGCAGGGTGTAAATCGGACGAGGAGATCTCCTCCTCAACATGCGTTTCGGCGGGCACTCGGTGTCGCCGATGACGCCGTTCTGCTCATGCTCCGTGTGGCGCGAGACCTTCTTCCGTCGTTGCGGCACCCGCGCATGCGATCGCGAGCGTCCGTATCCTGATGGCCCACAACAGATCGCTGATCGAGGGCAAGGGAGACGATGACGGTGCAGGCAAAACCACCGTCGAACGCACCGGCCCGGAGATGCTCCGAAGGTTGCGAGGTCATATGATGGGTTAGAACAAGGCGCGCTTCGGCACGCGATCGATGTCGGGATGGATCGGATGCGCGGCGAGGAGACGAGGCTACCGGACACCTTTGCGTCCGGTAGCCTCGTGTTCATTCGACTTTGGTGTTCTCGATGCTGAGACCCGACTGGAATGTCAGGAAGCCGGGCATGTTCGTAAAACCAGTTACACCCTTCCTGACGGCGTAGTTCTGTTCGCGCCACATAAAGTAGACGAGCGGCGACAATTCGAGCGCTCTATCGACGAAGGCATCATAGACTTTCGCTCTCTCGTCCTTGTCGATGGTTGCCCTGCCCTTGTCGAGCAACTCGTTGATCTGCGGATCGTTGAAGTAGGGGGAATTGTTGGTTCGGACGAGCTTGTCGCCACCGTAGTAGTAATTGCTCAGCCAGTCGGCATCGGTAATCTCGCCGAGGCTGCCGAGTACGGTAAAATCGTAGTCTGCAGCGGTTGCCTTGGCCATGCGACTTGCCCAGTCCGGCAGGTCGAGCTTCACCTTGATGCCGATTTTTGCAAGCTCCGACTGAATGGCGATCGCCGTATTCTGATGGAAGCTATATTGCGATGACGCGAGCAGTCGCGCCTCAAAGCCGTTCGGATATCCCGCCTTGGCAAGCAGTGCCTTGGTCGGCGTTGAAGTGGCGCGTGCTGGGGAAGAGTTTCGCCGTCGTCGCGAAAGAAGTGCGTGAAGTTGCACAGCGCTCGGCGGTGGTCGCGTCACACTATTATTCGCTCACACTAAACCGGGCGCTAGAGAGTCGGAGGCCAGATATCCGTTTCATGGTCTGGATGCTGATGGTTGGTGCTCGTGATCCGGTGCAGCATCTGAGGGTTGTCGGCGTAAGTCGGTCGGTCGCCGGGTACCTGTACGAGCCCAGAATACCAAGATACACGACTCTCGTTACCGTACTGATTTTCGGGCGGCGCACGGTTAGGCTCGTCGAGCGTACCGACGAGAACACCGATGTCCTCGCCATCAGGATAGTCGAATGTCAGCGGGGTGCCGCAGTCGCAGCAGTATCCGCGGCGCCCGACATCCGAACTGCGGAAATAGCTGACTGCGCCACGTGTCACGCGAAATGCCGTCTTCATTACGGGGCAGATGATCGCGAAGGGGCCGCCTACTGCCTTCTGGCACATTCGGCAGTGACAAATGTGAACGTTCTGTGGTTGCTGATCGAGCGAATATCGGACGGCACCACATTGGCAGCCTCCCGTCAGAACGATGGTTTGCATAATGTCCTCCACTAACTAAGTTTCGGAAATAGGCGACGTCCAGGACTCCTGCGGGCACACGCGTCAAAGTCGGTCCTTGCGAGATAGTCTCCCGCGAAGAAGGTCCACGTCAACTGCGATGACGGGTGGCGCTCATCAGTTAGGCGACTGAGCCGTATCAGGACCCGAAGCAGGCCGAGACTCGTAATCCGACTATGCGCTGGTTCCGGAAAGAATTTCTTTCCCGAACCCCAAATTCATTTGTCTGGACTTGCCCCGAGCATCGGTCGACGGTCGGCGCCATAGACGCCGCCAGAAAACCTGGCGCCATGATGCGCAGAGGCGATATGTCGTTCGAATTTGACGTTGATGATCCGCTCCTAGCAAAGGCTGCCGAGTTGCGGGCGGCGTTCCACCGGGATGCGGTCGATCGGGACAAGCAAGGGGGAAGACCTGTTGAGCAGATCAGGCTCCTGAAGGAAAGCGGCCTGCCGTCGGCGCAAATCGCGAAAGCCTATGGTGGGCAGGGGGCTCCCTGGCTGACGATCCTTCGCATCGTGCGGGAATTCGCCAAGACCGACGGATCGCTCGCACACCTCTTCGGTTACCATCATCTGCCACTGAACCTCATCCTCTTTCGGGGTTCAAATCCCCAGAGGGATAGGTGGCTGAGTGGATCGGCTGCCGGCAACTGGGTCTGGAGCAATTCCGGCAATGCCATGTCGAAGACCTCGACAGGCGAAAAGACCAAAGGCGGCTGGATGATCAACGGCAGCCGTCCCTTTTCCTCGGGCTCGCACATTGCCGACTATATCCAGATATCCTGGGAAAATTCGGCCGGTGAACGCCTCACCGCGGCGGTCCCCGCAGATCGTCAGGGAATCGTGATTGCGGATGACTGGGACGGGATCGGGCAGAGGCAAACCGGCAGCGGCACCGTCCATTTCCGCGACCTCCAGATCGGCGACGATGAGGTCATCAGTGCCCCTTCCGTGCCACTGACGCCTTACGCGTCCCTCACCTCGCTTCTTCAGCAGAGCGTCCTTCTCAACGTGTTCGTCGGCAGCGCCCAGGGCATCCTGGAAGAGGGCCGCGACTACACCGTAACGGCATCCCGATCGTGGATTTATTCCGGTGTGGAACGACACATCGACGACCCATGGATCAAACGCCAGTATGGCGAACTCTATATCCGCACGCTTGCGGCCGCAGAACTTGCCGACAAGGCTGCCCGCAGCCTAGATGCCGCCTATGCGCAAGGACCATCCCTGAGCCACGCCGATCGTGGTGCTGCCGCCATCGATATCGCCACGGCCAATCTTTATGCGGGCGAGGTCGGCCTTGCCGTGTCGAGCGAGGTCTTCGAGGTCATGGGCGCGCGTTCCGCCACGCAGGCCAACGGCTTCGACCGTTTCTGGCGCAATGTGCGGACCCACACGCTGCACAATCCTGCCGAATACAAGAAGCGCACGGTCGGCGCCTTTCTGCTGACGGGCGAGTTCCCCGTGCCGGCCATCTACCGCTGAAAGGATATTCCATGGCAAGACGCAAGGACCAGATCAAGCTCGGTGCCTTCCTGCTCTTCACCGGCCACCATGTCGCCGCCTGGCGCCATCCGCAGGCCTCTGTCGGCACGGAATTCGAAAATTATCTCGAACTTGCACGCCTTGCCGAGGCTGCGAAATTCGATGCCATCTTCTTTGCCGATGGCGTGGCAGCACGGTTGAAAGACGTCGAAGCGGCAACCCGCAAGGCCCATAGTGGCATTTATCCGTTCGAACCGATCACGTTGCTTTCCGCGCTTTCCTCCGTCACCCGCAATATCGGCCTGATCGCCACCGCCTCGACGAGCTTTTCCGATCCGTTCAATCTGGCACGGCAGTTTGCGTCCCTCGACCGGTTGAGCGGCGGGCGGGCCGGCTGGAACCTCGTCACATCTTCCGATCCGGACGCCGCCTATAATTTCGGGCATGACGCGCAGATCCTGCATGCCGACCGTTACGAGCGCGCCGAGGAATTCGCCGATGTCGTCCTCGGCCTCTGGGACAGCTTTGAAGACGACGCCTTCATTCGCGACAGGCAATCGGGACGCTATTTCGATCCTCATAAGCTCCACAGGCTCGATCACAGTGGCAAGCACTTCAAGGTGCGCGGCCCCCTCAACATCCCGCGCTCACCGCAGGGGCGGCCAGTCCTCGTTCAGGCGGGAGCCTCCGAGCCCGGCAAGGAGCTTGCCGCGCGTACCGCGGAAGCCATATTCGCCGCCCAGATCACCCTTGAGGAAGCGGTCGCTTTCTACGCCGATGTCAAAGGCCGGCTTGCCAAATTCGGCCGTTCACATGACGATCTGAAAATCCTGCCGGGCATTTTCCCTGTTGTCGGCAGAACAGAATCCGAAGCGCAGGAAAAGTTCGAATCCCTGCAGGCGCTCATTCAGCCCGAAGTCGGACTGAACCTGATCTCCCAGCTCTCCGGTGTCGATCTATCCGCCTATCCGCTCGATGGGCTGGTGCCCGACGATCCGCCGGCCACCAATGCCGGTAAAAGCCGACAGGCTCTCGTCCTTGATCTCGCCCGACGCGAAAATCTGACGGTCCGCCAGCTCTATCTGCGCATCGCCGGCGCCCGCGGCCACTGGCAGGTGGTCGGCACGCCGGTCCAGATCGCCGATGTGCTCGAAGAGCGTTTCGAAAATTACGGGGCCGACGGCTTCAACATCATGGCGCCGCTGATGCCGGGCGGGCTTGCCGACTTCATCGAGCTCGTCGTTCCGGAGCTGCGCCGCCGAGGCCTCTTTCGCACTGAATACGAAGGCGCGACGCTGCGCGAGAATCTGGGTCTCAAGCGCCCGGCAAACCGCTTCGCAGATGCCAGCAATGCTGCGGCGGCCGAATAGGGAGAAACCAATGAGCCACGACAAGCTTTATCTCATCGAACCGGGTTTTTCCGATCCCAACAAGCCGGGCGTCAGTTTCGTCTGCCCCTATTGCAACGCTATCGAGGGACTGCTGGCGTCCTTCCCCGATCTTGCAGGCAGGATCGAGGTGGAGCGGGTTGCCTTTCCCCGGCCGCGCGCAAGCGTGATTGCTGCCGTCGGCGAGGAACATCAGTCGTTGCCCGTGCTTGTTCTCGCCGAGAACGCACCGGCTGATGCGGAACACTGGAATGGCGTGCGTTTCGTCAACAAGACCGATCGCATCCTCGAACTGCTTGCCGAGCGCCATGGCTTCCCCCGGCTTCATAAGTGAAGGAAGAACACCGTGACCGTAAAGCCTGGAACGTTCGAGCCAAATCAACCAGAGCCGACACCGAATCCGCCTGCCCTGTTTGAGGCGGATCGAGACAATCCCTATCTCGCCAAGGCGGCCGAACTCACGGAGATCTTTGCTCACGATGCTGTCGAACGCGACCAGCTCGGCGGCCGACCCTGCGAACAGATTAGGCTTCTGAAGGAGAGCGGCCTCGTCAATCTGCTGATCCCGAAGGAATTCGGCGGTGAGGGGCAGCCCTATTCGACCGCGCTCAGGGTTCTGCGTGAATTTTCCAAGGTCGATGGTTCGCTCGGTCATCTCTACGGCTATCATTTCAGCCCGCTGCAGAACGCGGCGACGGCTGGCGACAAGCGCTCACATGAGATCTTGCGTCGCTCAGCGGATGGCCGCTGGTTCTGGGGCAATACGACCAACAGTTTTTCGAAGAGCCTGTTCGGCCGAAAGACCGCCGGTGGTGTCATCCTGAACGGCTTTCGCCCCTTCGCCTCCGGCTCGCATGTCGCCGACTATCTCATGGTCGCCTGGGAAGACGAGGAAACCAACCAGCGCAGCTTTGCCTATATTCCGGCCAATCGTCCGGGGATCACCATCGCCGACGATTGGGACGGTATCGGCCAACGGCAGACAGGCAGCGGTAGAGTCTTCTACAAGGATGTCGGGATCGACGGTGACGAAATCCTGGCGGAGCGCCCGCGCGACCCGATCGCGCTTCTGGCGCCCCAGCAGCAGCAGAGCGTGCTCCTCAACGTCTTTGTCGGCACCGCCCAGGGCGCGCTCACAGCAGCCCGCGACTATACGGTCACGAAATCACGGCCCTGGATCTATTCCGGCGTCGAGCGACACGTCGACGATCCCTGGATCAAGCGGCAATATGGTGAGCTCTGGACGAAGGTGCAGGCTGCGACCGCGCTTGCCGACCGGGCAGCTCAGGCCATGGACGCCGCCTATGCCAAAGGCGCTGCGCTGACGGCGGACGAGCGCGGCCAGGCAGCGATTGCAGTTGCTTCCGCCAACGTGCTGGCCGGCAAGGTGGCGCTCGAGGTGACAAGCGAGATCTTCGAGGTCATGGGCGCGCGGTCGGCGGTGCGCGCCCATGGTTTCGACCGGTTCTGGCGCAATGTGCGCATCCATACGCTGCACAATCCGGCCGAATACAAGACACGCAATGTCGGGACGTGGTTCCTGACGGGCGACTGTCCTGAACCCGGGATATTCCAATGAGCGGGCGAGAGCTTCATCTCAACATCAATATCCTGCATTCGGGCTTCTCGCCTGCGGCTTGGCGGATGGAAGGCGGCGATCCGCGCGCCTCCTTCGATATCAATCACTACATCAATGTCGCCAGGATCGCCGAACGCGGCACGTTCGATGCCGTCTTCCTCGCCGACCAGGCGGCGATCTCGGACCGGGTGGACTTCCGGCCGCTGACCTCGCTCGAGCCAACGATCGTGCTTGCGCTGGTCGCCGCCAACACACAGCATATCGGGCTCATCGCCACCGCCTCGACGACCTATAACGAACCCTACAATATCGCCCGTCGCTTTGCGACGCTTGACTATGCGAGCGCCGGCCGGGCCGGCTGGAACATCGTCACCAGCGCCGACCTGTCGCAGAGCCGCAATTTCGGCCTCGAAAAGCCGGTCGCCCATTCCAGCCGCTACGAGCGCGCCGGCGAATTTACCGCCGTCGTCAAGGCGCTGTGGGACAGCTGGGAGGAAGATGCCTTTATCGGCGATGTCGCGACAGGCCGTTTCGTCGATCCGACACGTGTCCATGCGATCGCCCATCGCGGCAAGCATTTCCAGGTGCACGGGCCGCATAATATTCCACGCCCGCCTCAGGGCCATCCGGTTCTCGTCCAGGCCGGCGGCTCGGACGATGGAAGAGAGCTTGCGGCCGAACATGCCGAAGCCGTTTTCTCCGCCTCGCAATCCTTCGAAGAGGCGCTCGATTATGCCGGTGACCTGCGCCGGCGTGCCGCCCGCTTCGGCAGGCCGGCCGACAGCATCCTCGTGCTTGCCGGCCTCGCGACGATCATCGGCAGTACCGAGATCGAGGCCAAACGCCGGCAGGAAGAGCTGCGCGAGCTGATACCGCTCGAATATAGTCTCGCTCGACTTGCGGGCGTGCTGCAGCTCGACGCCAAGAACCTCGACCTCGACGCGCCGCTACCGGACGACATTCCGCTGCCACCCGATGGCGGCCATACATTCTTCCGTGCGACGCTGGCGCTCGCCAAACGGGAAGGGCTCAGCGTGCGCGGCCTGATCCGTGCCTTGAACGGGGGCACCGGCCATCGCACCATTGTCGGCACGCCACAGGACGTTGCCGACGACATCGAACGCTGGTTTGTCGCCGGCGCGGCAGATGGCTTCAACCTGATGCCGGACGTATTGCCGCACGGGCTCGAGGTCTTCGTCGACGAGGTCGTGCCGATCCTGCGCAAACGCGGACTATTCCGGCGAGCCTATAGCGGCCGGACGCTTCGCGAGCATCTCGGTCTTGCCCGCCCGACCAACCCGTATGCGGCCGCGGCAGAATAGCGATCGACAATGACAGCAGACAGGGGAAATCGATATGACGCCATCAACAGCAGCAGAAAGAAACGTCGGCAACGACAGGCTGAAGGCGCTTGCCGGCGAGCGTTACCGCAATAAGCAGCAGCTTTCGGGCGATTGGACCGAAACCATCGAGACGATCCTCTCACATCGGAGCGTGCGTCACTATCTGCAGGACCCGGTACCGGCGGAGGCAATCGAGCTTGCCGTTGCCGCCGCCCAGTCGGCACCGAGTTCCTCGAACCTGCAGGCCTGGAGCGTGGTTGCCGTTGAAGACGTCGAACGTCGCGGACGTTTGAATGCGGTTGCCGGCAATCAGCGCCAGATCGCCCAGGCCCCGCTTCTGCTCGTCTGGCTCGCCGATCTTGCCCGACCGCGCAAGATTGCAACCGAGCGCGGCGCGACGGGCGAAGGTCTTGACTACGTGGAAAGCTTTCTTCTTGGCGTGATCGACGCGGCACTCGCCGCCCAGAACGCCGTCGTCGCCCTGGAATCTCTTGGCCTCGGCACCTGCTATATCGGTGCGATCCGCAACGATCCGGAAACGGTCGCCCGCGAACTCGCCCTGCCCGATGGTGTCTTTCCCGTTTTTGGCCTGACGGTCGGTTATCCCGATCCGGCGGTGCCCGCCGGCGTCAAGCCACGCCTGCCGCAGACAAGCGTCCTGCACCGCGAGCGCTATCGAGATGGCGCACCGGCCGATGATCTCGCCGGTTACAATTATATTCTCAGAACCTTCCAGACCGAACAGACCATGCCTCTGATCGACTGGACCGATCAGGTTCGCAATCGCATCGGCACGGTCGAGGCGCTCAGGGGCCGCCATGTACTTGGCGAGGTGGCGCGCAAACTGGGGTTCCGGCTGAAATAGGCCGTCCCGGCCTGCCTCTGCACGATCTCACTCGGCGGCGATCATATCGAAATCGGATCGAGGGCTACGGGAGGAGGCGACCTCAATCGTCTGCGCGGCGCGCGCCTCGGCAAGCAGCCAGTTGCGGAAGAGATCGACCCGCATCAGCCGCGCCTTGTGGGTGGATGTGACGAAAAAATAGGAATAGCCGACCGCCTGCGGACTGCCGAGGGGGCAGACGAGCCGGCCACTGCGGATCTCGGCTTCCGCGAGCCGGATCTTGCCGAGACCGAGCCCCTGGCCGGCGACAGCCGCGTCGAGCACCAGCGAGGACTGGTTCAATCGGAAGCCGCCGCGCGACGGGCGATAGGAAAGTCCCTCGGCGCGCAGCCAAGCATGCCAGTCCGGGCAGGCATGGTCATGCTCAGCCCCTTCTTCATGAAGAAGCGGCACGTCTTCGATCGCCTCCGGTCGCTCCCACAATCCGTGGTGGTCGGCAAATTGCGGACTGCAGACTGGCACGACCGCCTCTGAGAAGAGATGATCGACCGCGAGGCCGGGATAGGCGCCGCTGCCGAAGCGGATCACGCAGTCGGCGTCGCTCGCGTCGAGGTCCGTCAAATCGGTCGAGGCTTCGACCAGGACCTGCAGGCCGGGGGCTGCGCGGCGAAGCGCATCGAGCCGCGGGATCAGCCATTTGCTGGCGAAGGACGGTGCGACGGACACCCGGATCGGCTGCTCGTGATCGCTCGTCGCAAACTGCGTCATGGCCGAAAGAACGGCGTCGAAGGCATCGGTCAGACCCGGCATTAGGGCGTGGCCTGCTGGTGTCAGCTGCAGCTGGCCGCGCACCCGGTTGAACAGCGGCTGGCCAAGGTAGTTTTCCAGGAGCCTGATCTGCTGGCCGACGGCAGCCGAGGTGACGTGCAGCTCTTCGGCGGCACGGATGAAATTGAGATGACGCGCCGTCGCGACGAAGGCGCGCAGCGACGTCAGCGGCGGCAGACGGGCAAGCGTCGGATTGATGGTCTTCCTGCGGTGGGGCGCGAGCGTGTTCATGAGCTGATTGCACCACAAACCGACCAGACAAGACGAGAACCCACTTTGCGCCGATAGCGAGGCCGGAAACATTTCCTTGCGCGTGATCACCCTTGCCGGAGAAGCAAAAACTAAAATCGGAAAATTGTCTACTAAACGACTAGATTATTACGGCCACGGCACGCCTGCCGATTTGCGCGAAGCTTTGCTTTCGGGCGCTGTTAGAAAAACATTCTTCTCGATTTCCCCTCCCCGGACCGATCATGCGCGCTCACCAAGGCGTGGGCCTCGGCAGGCCGAAACGGACACAGGGGGTCGTTATGGATATCAATAGACGTCAGCTCAATCAGCTCTTCGCGTTCACGGCGCTCAGCGCCGTGGTGCCCATCGGCCGCTTTGCCGAGGCGGCGGAGCCTGTCGCCGGCGGTACGCTCAATCTGCTCGTCCAGCCGGAGCCACCCACACTCGTCACCCTTGCGCATACGGCAGGCCCGACCACCCGCATCTCCGGCAAGGTCACCGAAGGATTGTTGGCTTACGGGCTGGACTTCAAGCCGATCCCGCAGCTTGCGACCGCCTGGTACGTCAGCGACGACGGGCTGGAATACCGTTTCGAACTCAGGCAAGGCGTCAAATGGCATGACGGCAAACCCTTTACCGCCGAGGATGTCGCCTTCTCGATCCTGGCACTCAAGGAGGTGCATCCGCGTGGCCGGGCCACCTTCTCCAGCGTCAAGGAGGTCGCGACACCGGATGCCCATACCGCCATCATCCGCCTGTCGAAGCCGGCGCCCTATCTGATCGGCGCCTTGCAGGCGAGCGAATCCCCGATTGTGCCCAAACATGTCTACGAGGGCGCCACCGATCTTGCCGGACACGCAAATGGCCGCGCCCCGATCGGCACCGGTCCTTTCATCTTCCGTGAATGGGCGGTCGGCAGCCATGTGATCCTGGATCGCAATCCCGACTATTGGGACCAGGGCAAGCCCTATCTCGACCGCATCGTCGTCAAGTTCATTCCCGATGCCAGCGCCAGACTTGCAGCACTTGAGACCGGCGAAGTCGATATTGCTCCCGATACGCCGGTGTCGCTGAGCGAAATCGACCGGCTGAAAGCCTCGCCCACGCTTGCCGTCGACGATCGCGGCAACGATTATTCGCCGACTGTCTACCGCATCGAGTTCAACCTGCAGAACGAGTATTTCAAGCATGACAAGGTCCGCCAGGCCGTGGCCCATGCGATCGACCGGCAGACTGTCGCCAATATCGCCTTCTACGGCTATGCGGTCGCAGCGCCGAGCCCGATCAGCCCCTTCCTCAAGGCTTTCTATAATCCTGACGTCCCGGTCTATGCCCATGATCCGGCAAAGGCCGAACAGCTTCTCGACGAAGCAGGCTTCCCGCGCGGGCCAGACGGTGTGCGCTTCGAGGTGCCGCACGATGTGATGCCCTATGGCGACACCTATACTCGTATCGGTGACTATTTGCGCGATGCGCTGTCCAAGATCGGCGTCAAGGTGACGCTGCGCGGACAGGATGTGCCGACCTGGCTGAAGCGCGTCTACACCGACCGCGATTTCGCCTTCGTCACCAACGGCATGGGCAATACGTTCGATCCGACCATCGGCGTGCAGCGTCTCTACTGGTCGAAGAACTTCAAGAAGGGCGTGCCCTTCTCGAACGGCTCGGGCTACAACAATCCGGAAATCGACGCGATCTTCGAACAGGCTGCGGTCGAGAACGACAGGGCCAAACGCGTCGAACTCTTCAACCGCATGCAGGTGATCATCGCCCGCGATCTGCCCGATATCACGCTCGTCTCCTTCCGGCAGCTGACGATCTTCAACAAGATGGTCCAGGACCATACGGTGGTTGCCGACGGTCTCTCGGGCAGCCTCTCCTCCGCCTATCTCCTCAAGAACGCCTGACAGGGACGATCCTCATGAGCATCAATCGCCGCACTTTCAACCAGCTGCTGCTTTTATCCACCGCCAGCACGCTCGTGCCCTCGTTCGGCCTCAAGGCCGCAGAAGACAAGCCGAAGCCGGGCGGAACGCTGAACTTCATTGTCGTACCAGAACCGCCGACAATCCTGGCGCTGGCGCACACCGCCGGCGGCACACAGAAGGTCAGTCCGAAGATCACCGAGGGGCTGTTGACCTATGATTTCGACCTGACCCCGAAACCGCAGCTTGCGACCGAATGGTCGATATCGGACGATGGCCTGAGCTACACGTTCAGGTTGCGACCTGATGTCAAATGGCATGATGGCAAACCCTTCACCGCCGATGACGTCGCCTATTCGATCGAACTCTTAAAGCAGGTCCATCCGCGCGGGCGCGGCACCTTCGCCAATGTCGTCAGGGTCGAGACACCTGATCCGCTGACAGCGGTCATCCGCCTGTCGAAGCCCGCACCCTACCTGCTCAGCGCTCTCTATGCGGCGGAATCGCCGATCGTGCCGAAGCATATCTACGACAATGTCGCGATCGCCGACGTGCCGCTCAACAAGAACGGCAGCGCACCGATCGGCACCGGCCCTTTCGTCTTCAAGGGATGGACGCGCGGCTCGCATATCATCCTGGAGCGTAATGCCGACTACTGGGATGCAGGCAAACCCTATCTCGACCAGATCGTCATCCGCTTCGTGCCCGATGGAGCGGCACGAGCAGCAGGATTCGAGACCGGTGAATTCGATATCGGCGGCGACAATCCGATCCCGCTCAGCGATCTCGAGCGCATCAAGGCGCTGCCGAATATCAGCGTCGATTCCCGCGGTTACGAAACCAAGGGCGATCAGACCCAGCTCATCTTCAATCTCGACAACGAATATCTGAAGGATGTTAGAGTTCGCCGCGCCATCGCCCACGCGATCGATCTCGACGTCATCCTCAACACAGTCTGGTACGGTTACGGCCATATTTCGCCGACACCGATCAGTACCTTCCTGTCACGCTACCACGACGGCTCGATCAAGCCCTACGCCTACGATCTTGCGGCAGCCGAACAGCTTCTCGACGAGGCCGGCTACAAGCGCGGCGCCGACGGCACGCGCTTTGCCCTCAGGCTCACCCACAATTCCTACAATGAAGGCTTCAAGCGGGTCATCGAATATCTGAAACAGAATCTCACCCGTATCGGCATTGCCGCGACGATCGATTCCTACGATTTCTCGACCTACATCCAGAAGGTCTATACCGAACGCGTCTTCGACGTCACGGCCGAATATCTCGGCAACCAGTTCGATCCGACGCTCGGCGTCCAGCGCATCTACTGGTCGAAGAACTTCAAGCTCGGCCTGCCTTTTTCCAATGCGGCGCATTACGCCAACCCGGAGGTCGACCGGCTGCTGGAGGCAGCATCAATCGAAATCGACGAGCACAAGCGAAGACAAGAATTCAACGATTTCCAGAGGATCATCGCCGACGAGGTTCCGGTGGTCAATCTGATCGCGCTGGAAAATGTCACGGTCTTCAACAAGCGGGTGAAGAACCACACGATCGGCGCCGAAGGCGTCCAGGCCAATTTCGCCGAGGTCTATATCAAGGACGGCGAAGGCTGACGGTTCGGGGGTCACGACCAGCCTTCACGGATCGGGGGCGCATCGCCAGATGCGCCCCCGATCGCTTTCCGATCTGTCGAATAAATGTTTGCTTAAGAGGCGGCGCGGGCCGGCGTGAATTTCGCGAGGATGCGGTCGGCAAGCGCGATCGCCTGCGTGCGCTGCTCGGTGATCGAGCTCGATTCCCAGGCGACACCGCGCAACGGATGGCCGATGGCGCTCAAGTTGCGGTGAACGCACCCTTCCTCATTGATGAGGTCGCCTTCAGGGGTGGCGTCGATGCCGAAGCCGGTCGAATGCGGGCGCACCTCGCCGCTTGAAAGAAGCTGGCGAACAAACGGATCAGAGATTTGCCGCCAGTCGTGCAACTGATGTCCACGGCAATCGATCACACCGCCGAACACGGTATCCTCGAGGCCGCCCGCCGTCTTCAGGATTGCTGCAATACCGTTCTCATCAGGCCTTAGCGCCAGCAGGCGGGCCGTCTCTGCGACGAGCCGTCCCTGCGACCGCGCTTCTTCGACGCTGCGGTGGCTTTCCGGCGCGGATCGATGTGCCGTCACGTCCCAGAAGGCCCTCAGATGACGGGCAAAGCGCAGTCTTTCCCGATCCTCTGCATTCTGCCAGAGCGGCAGGATGTAGGGGCGAATGGCAAGCGGCAGCCCCTGCCAGTCCCCACCAGCGGCGGCAAGCCGGCGCCGTTCCGCCTTGACGCGCGCAAGCAGGCCGCGCGCCGTCGCAGGAAAGGGTCCCTCGGCGAGAAAGTCGCGGGCCGGCTCGGCATTCCTGCGACCCTCGACGAACTGGCCCCGCCGCGAAATCACCCGGTAGCGTCCACGAAACCCCCTCGCCTCCATGCTCGCGATCGCATCAACCATGGAGAGACTGGCACCGATGATGAGGATATCGGAACTGTCGCGCAACCGGTCGAGCGCTGCCGTGTTCCAGGGATTTTCGGCAAAGCGCGGATGTCCCGCCACAGCTGCCTCGGCAGGGCGCAGATCGGGCTGGAATACCCCGAGCGCCAGGACGGCCTCGTCCGCTTCCAAGACAGTGCCGTCCGTGGTCGCAACACGGACCCGGTGTGGCGATGATGACAGATGTGCCGCCGACGAACGGACATGCTGCAGGCTCGATCCGGAACGTGCCTGTGCAACCGCGCGCTTCAGTTCGTAGCGCACATAGGTCCCGTAAAGATGGCGCGGCGGGCTGCTTGCGGCAACGTCTGCGGGCGGCTGCCAGCCGTTGGCGGGGCCGTGTTCGGTAAGCCAGCGGGCCAGGTGCCCCATGTCTTCGGGATAGAGCGAGAAGATCTCAGCCGGTCCGTTGACGAGATGGGCGGGATCGCTGGTGCTATAGGCAACGCCGCGCCCGAGCTCGGCACGCGRCTCGATGATGGTGATCGACAGCGCGACCGTGGTCTGGTCGAGCAGTTTGAGCGCGGTTAGCGCGCCGGCAAACCCGCCGCCGATAATGATGACGGAATGGCCTGGCTTTGGATCGAAATGCATGAGACCTCCCTCCCCGTCACGCAGATCCGGGGGACGACAGCAAGAAAGGCGCAAAGATCTCCTGCCGACGCGGCGGCCGGAGATCCGGATGACCCCGGGTGATAGATGGAAGCGACGCGACCGGCTGGGCTTTAGAAGACCTTGCCTTCCTCCAGATGCGTCGTCGTTCCGTTGATGTAGAAATCGCCGACCACACGCGCCTTGTGCAAAAGCGGATTATGGTTGAGCACAGTGCGGATATTGCGCCAGTGGCGGTCAAGGTTGAGATGCCTCGATGTAGCCGAGCCACCGCCGAGCTCGAAGACGTTGGTTGCGGCAGAAAGCGCGATCTGAGAGGCGACGATCTGCGTGCGCGCCGTCGTCAGGGCGCTTTCGACAAGAGCCGCTTCCAGTCGTTCCGGATCGCCTGCTCCGAACGCCGCGACGGAACGGTCAAGCGCGCGGGCCGCCTCGCGGATCAGCGTATCGACAGCAAACGAGCCGCTGGCGATCTCACCCAGAATTTTCTGGACAAAGGGGTCGGCATTGGCCGTCTCGGCCGCGCTATGGGCAGCCGAACGTGCCTGTCTGCGCACGTAATCGGTACCCTCGGCCACTGCGCCGCGCACCGCACCTGCCATGGAAGCGGCAAGGTGGAGCTGGCGCAGGGTCGATGTATGACGCCCGACAAGCGAATTGAGGCCGCGCGTGGAAATCTCATGGGCCAGCACCTCCACGTCCTCGAGCAGCACGCCGCCGCTTGCGGTCAGCCGTTGGCCCATGCCGTCCCAATCATCGAGAATGGTGATGCCTTTGCGGTCGACCGGCAAGAGAACGCTGACGAGCTGGTCCTCGTCATTTTTCGCGCTGAAGGAAGCGAAATCGGAAAAGGCAGTGCCCGTCGCATACCATTTGCGGCCGTTGAGGCGATAGCTGTCGCCGGATTTTGAAAGCCTGGTCGTCACCTCGCCGGGCCGCTTGGTGCCCTGTTCCGTATGAGCGCCGCCGAACAGCTTGCCGGCAAGCACTCTGGCAAGCTGTGTGCGATCGAGCGCTGTATTCGGATTGAGAATGAGGCTCTCGGTGAAATTGAAGTGGCTGCGAAGCGCATGCGCCACATTGGAATCGGCCGCACCGATCGCCATGATCGTTTCGATATAGTCGAGGACACTGCCGCCAGGCCCGCCGAGCGAGACGGGGATGCGCAGCGCTCCGAGACCGGCCTCCTTGAACAGGCGGAAAGCCTCAAACGGAAGCTCGCGATCGAGATCGCGCCGTGCCGCTTCCTTGCCGATTTCGGCTGCGAGCGCCGGTACCGTCGAAAGCAGGGCGGCAAGATCGGAATCGGGCGCAGATCCACCTGCAGATAACAGCACGGAAGAGGTCGGAGTGGCCATGGTCAAGCTTTCAACGGCGGATTTTTGAAGAATGGGGAGGATCCACACGAGAGCGGATCCTCCCTGACGGCCTCAGGCGACGGCGCGCGTCAGCGACACGACATTGTCGGTCCCACCTTCGCTGACGCGCGGAACGCGCCCTTCGACCGGATGGCTTGGATCGTTGAAGCCCGGCGTCGACGGATGACCGGCCGTCACCAGCCTGTCGACCAGGGCCTCGTCCTCGGCATCGAGCTTGACGTCGAGCGCGCGGATATAGCTGTCCCAATGCTCTTCGGTGCGCGGACCGGTGATGGCGGCCGAGATCAGCTTGTTGTTCAGCACCCAGGCGAGCGCGAACTCGGTCGGCGTAATGCCCTTGCGGTTGGCATGGGCAGCGATCTCCTTGGCGATCGCAATCGATTCCGGACGCCATTCGGTTTCGAGGATGCGCTTGTCGCCACGCCCTGCACGCGTATCGGCACCCGGCTCCTTGCCCGGCTCGTATTTGCCGGTCAGCACGCCGCGGGCGAGCGGCGAATAGGAGACAACGCCGAGGCCGTAGTAGTGGGCGGCCGGCAACTGTTCGGCTTCGGCCGTGCGGTTGACGATGTTGTAGAGTGGCTGGCTTGCGACCGGCCGATCGATGCCGAGCTGATCGGCAAGATGAGCGATCTCGGCGATGCGCCAGCCGCGGAAATTCGAGACCCCGAAATAGCGAAGCTTGCCCGCGCGGATAAGGTCAGCAATGGCGCGCACCGGCTCTTCGAGCGGCGCGTCGAAGACGGCGCGGTGGAAATAGAGGATGTCGATATAGTCGGTGTTCAGCCGGCGCAGCGAATTCTCCACCGTCTCGATCACCCATTTGCGCGAGTGGCCGCCAAGGTTCGGGCCCTTGGTGTGCGAGTTGACGAACTTGGTCGCCAATACCCAATGGTCGCGGCTTGACTTGATGCCACGGCCCACGACCTCTTCCGACTTGCCGTCGTGATAGACGTCGGCCGTGTCGATGAAGTTGATCCCCTGCTCGCGGGCCCTGTCGATGATGCGGAAGGCGACCTCATCGGGCGTCGGCCCGCCGAACATCATGGTTCCAAGGCTGAGCGGTGACACTTTGAGCGCGCTGCGCCCGAGGTAGCGATAATCGACCATTTCATTCTCCATTCATTGAGCGTGGTGACAGGCGACGGCATGGCCGGCGCCGAACTGGCGGAATGCCGGATCCTCGGCCCGGCAAATATCGGTGGCAAGCGGACAGCGCGTGTTGAAGCGACAGCCGGAAGGTGGATTGTGCGGACTTGGCAGGTCGCCGGTGATCGGGGCGGCCTGCTTGCGCCGCGACGGGTCGGGCACGGCGGCAAGCAGGGCCTGCGTATAGGGATGTTTGGCACCGTTCCAGAGGTCGGCGGTCGAGGCGCTTTCGACTATACGCCCGAGATACATGACGAGCACACGGTCGGCGAAATAACGAACGACGGATAGATCATGCGAGATGAAAAGATAGGAAAGCGACAGCTCCGTCTTCATCTCGACCAGCAGGTTGAGGATCTGGGCCTGGATCGACAGGTCAAGTGCCGAGACCGGTTCATCGCAGATGACGAGCTCGGGCTGCAGGATCAGCGCCCGGGCAATGCCGATGCGCTGGCGCTGGCCGCCGGAAAATTCGTGCGGATAGCGCTCCAGGCTGTCGCGTGGCAGGCCGACGTGCTCGACCATTCCCGCAGCGATCGCATCACGTTTCCTGCGATCGCCGATGCCATGCACGGCAAGCGGCGCCGTCAATATGGTGCGGATGGTCTGCCGTGGATTGAGCGAAGCGAAGGGGTCCTGGAAGATCATCTGGATGCTGCGGCGGATCGACTGCAGCTCCTTGTTCGACATGGCCATAACATCGCGGCCGCGAAAGCGGACCTGCCCGGAAGACGGCGTGACGAGACGCGTCAGCGACTTGCCGAGCGTCGACTTGCCGCAACCGGATTCGCCGACGAGCGCAACTGTCTCGCCTTCCGCGATTTCCAGTGACACGCCGTCGACGGCACGCACCGTGCCGGCGCTGCCTGGATAATGGGTGGAGAGCCTATCGACCGACAGGAGCGACATGAGCGACCTCCGCATGGACTGAAACATAGGGGCAGGCGACTTCGCGGCCCGCCGAGATGGAAAACAGCGTCGGCACCGCCTGGGCGCAGGCGGGACGGGCGACCGGACAGCGCGGGCGGAAGGAGCAGCCCTTCTCGCCGGCGGCCGAGACGATGGAGCCCGGAATTTCGGCAAGCGGCCCATCGCGATAATGATAATCAGCCGTCAGCCGCGGCGAGGCAGCCAGGAGGCCGCGCGTATAGGGGTGATAGGGCGTATCAAAGACCGGACCGGGCAGCCCCTCCTCGATCTTGCGGCCGGCATACATGACGACGACGCGATCAGCCCATTGCGCCACGATGCCGAGATCGTGCGTGATCAGGATGACGGCCATGTTCAGCTTGGCGCGCAGATTATCCAGAAGCTGCAGGACCTGCGCCTGGATCGTCACGTCGAGCGCGGTCGTCGCCTCGTCGGCGATCAGAAGTTTCGGATTGCAGGCAACGGCAATCGCGATCATCACGCGCTGGCGCATGCCGCCCGACAGCTGATGGGGATAGTCATCGATGCGTCTGGCCGGCTCCGGAATACTGACGAGGTCCAGAAGCTCGATCGCCCGGGCACGCGCCTGGCGGCGGCTCAGATCCTCATGGATCCGCAGCACCTCGATGATCTGGTCACCGATCGACAGGACCGGATTGAGCGAGGTCATCGGCTCCTGGAAGATCATCGCGATGTCGCGCCCGCGAATCCGGCGCAGCTGCCGTTCCGACAGCGTCAGCAGACTGCGACCGTCAAACAGGATTTCGCCACCCGGCCGGGCGTGCCGTGGCAGGAGCCCCATTAGGGCAAGGGCTGTCAGCGATTTTCCGGAGCCGGATTCACCAACGATCGCCAGCATCTCTCCGGGATTGGCGTCGAAGCTTACGCCCTTCACCGGCTCTGCGGTCGCAAAGCGGACGAAGAGATCGCGGACTTCGAGAAGATGGCTCATCAGCGTTCCTCAGAAAAGCGCGGATTGAGCGCGTCGTTGAGACCGTCACCCAGAAGATTGAGGGCGAGGACGGTAAAGACGATCGCGAGACCCGGCAGGGCCGTCAGGTACCAAGCGGTGCGGATCACGTCCCGGCCGGCACCGATCATCGATCCCCAGGAGACGCGATTGGGATCGCCAAGCCCCATGAAGGACAGCGCCGATTCCATCAGGATGGCGCTTGCGACCATAACCGAGGAGGTGACGATCAGCGGCGGAAGGGCGTTCGGCAGGATTTCGCGGAAGATGATGCGTGCATGGCCGAAGCCGAGGCTTCGAGCGGCCAGCACATAGTCCTTCTCGCGGATGGCGCGGAACTCGGCCCGTGTCAGGCGCGCCACCGTCGGCCAGCTGACGATCGCAATCGCGATTGTGACGGTCGAGGTCGTCGGCTGAGCGATGGCGACCAGGACGACGAGCAAGACGAAGCTCGGGATCGTCTGGAAGATCTCGATGAATTTCACCAGGAGATCATCGACGATCCCGCCGAAATATCCCGCCATCGCGCCGATCGTGATGCCGGCGGAAAGCCCGAGGGCGGTCGCAGCGATACCGACCGTAAGCGAAATGCGCGCCCCGTGGAGGATGCCTGCGAGCACATCGCGTCCCATCGAATCCGTACCGAGCGGATAGGACGGATTTTGGCCCGGCCAGAGGAACGGTCGCGCCACCATCTCCATCGGATCGCCGGGATAAAAGACGGGAGCAAGAAGGGCAGCGAGTGCGGTGGCGATCAGGAACAGGACGCCGAACAATGCGGTGGGATTGGACAGAAAAACCTTGAGCTCCCGCCGCAGACCGCGCCAGGCAATACCGGGTACGGCGGCGGCGCGCACGTCGGGCGCATGGATATGCGTCCAGCTCGGCTCGGCGGGTTTTTGGGGCAGCGGCCGCGAGGCGTCGCTATCGTGCTCGGCCAGATCGATTGCGCTGCCGGCATAGGTATGAAGCTTCTGACTGGTCATCGGCTGGCTCCGATTCTGGGATCAATCCATGCCTGCAGCAGATCGACGGCCGCGTTGGCGACGATCACAAGGAAGGAGGACAAGAGCAAGATGCCGAGCAGCACGGAAAAATCGCGGGCCATCACGGCTTCGAAGGCAAGCCGGCCGAGCCCCGGCCAACTATAGACGGTCTCGACCACGACGGCTCCGCCAAGCATGCCCCCGAAATGCATGCCGGCCATTGTCGTGATCGGGATCAGCGCATTGCGCAGCACGTGACGCGTGGTCAGGAAGAAGGGCGACACGCCCTTGGCGCGGGCGGTGCGGACGAAATCCTGCGACTTGACCTCCAGCATCGCCGCGCGTGTCAGTCGCGCATAGATTGCCAGATAGAAGAGGGAGAGCGAGGTTGCCGGCAACACCATGTAGCGGATCCGGTCGAGGAGCGCCGGAAGCCCGGTCAGCCGCGATCCGATCGTGCTGTCGCCGCCGCTCGGCAGCCAGCCGAGCTTGACCGAGAAAAACAGGATCAGCATCAGGCCGATCCAGAAGCCGGGGATTGAGTAAAACAGCAGCGAGACGACCGAGATCACCCGGTCGGCAAGCCTGCCGGAAAAGCTTGCCATCAACGCGCCGAGCAGCAGACCAACGGCAATGGCGATCAGCAGCGCGGCCAGCATCAGCGTCAGTGTTCCAGGCAGCCGCTGGCCGATTAGATCGGCAACCGGCATTCCGTAGCGCGGTGAAAAACCGAGGCTGAAATGCGCCAGGTTGTCCAGGTAGTTGGCGAGCTGCACGAGGAGAGGGTTGTCGAGCCCGAAGCGCTGGCGCAGAGCCGCCATTGTTTCCTCCGTGGCCGAGCCGGATTCTGCCGCCATCACGTCGGCCGCATCGCCCGGTGCGAGCTTGAGCAGGAAGAAACTCAATATGACGATGCCGAGCATGGTCGGCACGGCCTGAATGACGGTCTTTCTGATCGTGCGGGCGACCCGCTTGAGTGCCGACATGGATTTCCACCTCGCGTCGCCGGAAGAATTCATCGTGCTGCGTTGCGATAGTAGTTGACTAAATCTGTGGGTTTTGTCAAATCCATATTAGTAAATAATTCCAAGAAGAGATCGAATATCGAAGTCTTTTGAAATTATTTAACGTCACTAAGATTTACATAAGAATTTCCTACCGAAGCAGCTCCGGAATTGGGTAAAAAACTCTACTGCGGCGCCGAAGTATGGAAAGGCGAACCCAGGACGCCTGGCAACGGGCACGCACAATCATTGAGGGACCGACCATGCCAGCATTTCCTGCCCCGACACGCCGCAATTTCCTTCTTGCTTCCGTTGCGCTCACCGTGGCGTCGGCGACACGCCTGCCGGCCTTTGCGGCCCCTGTGCGTGGCGGCACAGCGACGCTGCTCCTGTCGGCCGAGCCGCCGGTGCTGACGACGATTGCTAACACTGCCTTCAATTCCGTCTACGTCTCGCCGAAGGTGATCGAAGGCCTTCTGACCTATGATTTCGAGCTGAACCCGCAGCCGCTCCTGGCCAAGGAATGGTCGGTGAGCCCGGATGGGCTGGCCTACACGTTCCACCTGCGCGAGAGCGTAAAATGGCATGACGGCCAGACCTTCACATCGGCCGACGTCGCTTTCTCGATCAAGACGCTGAAGGAGGTTCATCCGCGTGGCCGCAACACGTTCCTCAACCTCGTCGACGTCGAAACGCCGGATCCGCTGACTGCGATCCTGAAACTCTCCAAGCCGGCTCCCTACCTCATCACTGCGCTTGCCTCCTCCGAGACGCCGATCGTTCCGCGCCATATCTATGAAGGAACGAAGGTCGCGGAAAACCCGGCCAACCTTGCACCGATCGGCACCGGCCCCTTCAAGTTCAAGGAATGGGTTCGCGGCAGCCACCTCGTCTATGAGCGCAATCCTGAATACTGGGATCAACCGCGTCCCTATCTCGACCAGCTCATCGTCCGCTTCATTCCCGATGCAGCGGCGCGCTCCATCGCGATCGAAACCGGCGAAATCGATCTTGCGCCCTCGACGCCCGTTCCTCTCAGCGACCTTGAACGTCTGAAGGAGGTCCCCGGTATCGCCTTCGAGCAGCGCGGCTATCAGTATGCGAACGGCGTCAGCCGCATCGAGTTCAACCTCGAACGTCCCTTCTTCAAGGACATTCGCGTCCGCCAGGCCTTCGCCCATGTGATCGACCGCAAGGTGATCCTCAACACCATCAACTACGGCTATGGCGCGGCCATTCCCGGTCCGATCAATCCCAATCTTGCCAAATGGTATGATGGCGATCTGAAGACCTATCCGATCGATCTTGCTGCCGCCGAAAAGCTGCTCGACGAGGCCGGCTATCCGCGTGGCAGCGACGGCGTGCGCATCCGCATCAATCTCGACTATGTGCCGAGCGGAGAAACCTATCCGCGCGGTTCGGAATATATCCGCCAGGCGCTCGCCAAGGTCGGTGTCGATGCGACCGTCCGCAGCCAGGACTTCGCCACCTATACCAAACGCATCTATACCGACCGCGATTTCGATTTCGCCTTCGAGGGCATGAGCAACCTCTTCGATCCGACCGTCGGCGTCCAACGTCTCTACTGGAGCAAGAACTTCAAGCCGGGCGTGCCCTTCTCCAACGGCTCCGCCTACAGCAATCCTAAGGTCGATGCGCTTTTGGAGGCTGCGGCGATCGAGGTCGATGCGAAAAAACGTGTCGATCAGTGGCGCGAGATCCAACAAATTCTCGTCGAGGACCTACCGGCGATCGACATAGCCAGCCAGCCGGAGCTGACCATCTACAACAAGCGCATCGCCGACCACACGGTCGGTGGCGAAGGCGTTTCGGGCAGCCTCGCCTACGCCTATGTGGTGGCAGCCTAGGCAGGCAGAAAGAGAAACAGATCCGTCATGTCCATCCAACATCCTCCCGGCTCCATCGTCGGCCTGCCGAAATTTTCCGCCCCCACCGATTTTGCCGAAAGCCCGCTCTCGCAGGCGCTCAAACAGCCGGTACTGCTCGGCCTTTTCCTGCCGATCCAGGCCGGTGGCTGGACGCAATCGACCCTTGAGCGGTCGACCGACTGGCGCTTCGACTACAACAAGGCGCTCACGTTAAGGGCCGAGGAACTCGGCTTCGATCTCGTCTTCGCCCTGTCGCAATGGCTGCCGAAGGGCGGCTATGGCGGCGTCTTCAACGGCCAGGCCCTCGACAGTTTCGTATCAACCGCAGCCCTTGCCGGGCTCACGAAGAAAATCATGCTGATCTCCACCATGCATGTCCTCTACGGTCCCTGGCATCCGCTGCATCTTGCCAAATTCGGCGCCACACTCGACCACATCACCGGCGGCCGTTGGGGCATCAATGTCGTGACCGGCCACCGCGCGGTCGAGCACGAAATGTTCGGCTGGCCGCGCATCGAACATGACAGGCGTTACGAGCTGGCGGCCGAATTCCTCGAGGTCGTGCAGCGCCTCTGGAGCGACACGGAGAACTATTCCTTCGAGGGCGAAAGCAGCTGGAAACTCGGCGGCGGCTTCGTGACGCCGAAGCCCAATTTCGGCCGACCGATCCTCGTCAATGCCACGGGTTCGGATGCCGGCATCGCCTTTGCGGCCCGCTATTCGGACATCGTCTTCATCACCAGCCCGACGGGGGCCGATATCGACAGCGCGCTACAGTCGCTGCCCGCCCATACCAAGAGGGTCAAGGATGCGGCCAAGGACGTCGGACGCACGGTGCGCACGCTGCTCAATCCGATGGTCATCTGCCGGCCGACAGAAAAAGAGGCCTGGGAGCTTGCCGACAGGATCGTCGCCCATGGCGACCAGCGCTCGCCGCAGGGGTTTTCGTCGCTAAACTCCGACGCCCAGGCCTGGAAAGGCCGCGATCCCCAGGATCCCTACCGCTTCGTCGGCGGCAATATCCGCGTCATCGGCTCGCCTGAAAGCGTGGTCGACCAGTTTCTGAAATTGAAGGCAGCCGGCGTCGACGGTCTGCAGCTCAGCTTCTTCGATTTCCGTGACGACCTCGAATTCTTCGGCAGCGACGTGCTGCCGCTGATGAAGCAGGCCGGCCTGCGCCACTGAGAAAGGGACAACCATGACCAGCAATGCCATTTCCGAAATCTGGTACACGCGCTGCCCGGTGCCGACACCGGTTGGCCTTGCCGCCCAACTCGGCTACCTGGAGGAAGGCTTCCGCAAGGAAGGTGTGACACTTAAATCGATCATCGACTCGCCGGACCGCGCCATCCGCCAGAGCCATTTCAACCATACGCTGGACTGGTCCTTCCGCCATGGCGGCAATGTGCCGCCAATCCGCGCCCGCTCGGAAGGCCGCAAGACCCGGCTCGTCGGCATCACCTGGACCGACGAGTTTCAAGCGATCATCACCCTGCCCCAGACCGGGATCAAACRCACCAAGGACCTGAAGGGGCGTCGTTTCGGCATTGCCCGCCGGCCGGAAGGTATCGTCGACTTCATGCGCGCCACGGCCTTGAAAGGTCTGCAGTCGGCCCTTTCACTCGAAGGTCTTGCGCTTGGCGATGTGGAGATCATCGACATCGCACTTGCCGATTCCGTGCTTGCCACCCAGGAGGGACCATCGCTATTCGGTCTAAAGCGTCGTCAGGCCTATGGCGAGGAGATCGCAGCCCTCCTCCGTGCTGAGGTGGATGCGATCTATGTGAAGGGAACGGCCGGCATCAGCGTCGCCAATCTGATCGGTGCCGTTCAGGTCGTTGAATTCGGTTTTCACCCTGACCCGAAGATCCGCATCAATTCCGGTTCGCCGCGCGTCCTCACTGTGGACGAACTGCTTGCGGACGAGCGACCCGATCTCGTCTACCGGCTCCTGGAGGCGATCTACAAGGCGTCCGACTGGGCCGAAGCCCATCCCGACGAAACCCGCCGCTTCGTTGCGCGCGAGGCAGGCGCCACCGAGGAGCAGGTACTGGCGGCAAACGGGGCGGAGATCCACCGCCATCTCGGCCTCGGTCTGGAGCCCGGGTTGGTCGAAGCGGTCGGCCACTACAAGGATTTCCTGCGCGACTTTGGTTTCCTCGCTGCCGACTTCGATATCGCCGATTGGGTCGACCGCCGTCATATCGACGGCTTTGATGCCCGCGCTGTCGCCTGACAGGAGATAAGCATGCTGCAGGAAACGTTCGACCCCATCGACAGAGCACGACGGCTTGCTAAGGATTTCGCGGTAGACGCTCATCATTTCGACGCGAGCGGCGAATTTCCTTTCGAGAACTTCGCCCGGCTCTACGAGGCGGGCCTGCTCGGCTTGATGACGGCGCCAGAGCACGGCGGCTATGGCGGCGGGCTTGCGGATGCGCAGGCTGTGATCAGCGAGATCGCCCGCGGCGAACCCTCCACGGCGCTGGTGCTCGCCATGCACTACAATAGCCACTACAGCCTGCGGCGGTTCGGAAAATGGCCGAGCCATCTCGCCGAGCGGGTGCTTCTTGCCAACCGGCTCGGCCCGGCCCTGATCAACGCCGCCCAGGCCGAGCCGCGTATCGGCTCTCCGGCCCATGGCGCCTTGCCGGAGACGATTGCAAGGCGGGTCGGCGACAGCTGGCGGATTACCGGTCGCAAGACCTATGTGACCGGCATTCCGATCCTCAAATGGGTATCGCTTCTGGCCCTGACCGACGAGCCCGAGCCACGACTTGCCTCCTTCCTCGTGCCGACCGACAGCCCCGGTTTGACGATCGAGAAGACCTGGAACGCCGCCGGCATGCACGCGACCGCCAGTGACGACATCATTCTTGATGATGTCGCGATCCCCCTCGAAGACGTTATCGAGGCGCAGCCCGCTTCGGAGCCGATAAGGCGGGAGGAGCACGCGACGGCCTTCTTCTTTTCGCTGATCGGCGCCGTCTATCACGGCGTGGCGCTGTCGGCGCGTGACAGGGTGATCTCCTTCTCGGCGCATCATGCGCCTGCAAGCCTCGGCGCACCGATTTCAACCGTGCCCCGCATCCAGGATGGTCTCGGCGAGATCGAGGTTCGCCTGTCGACGAATGCCAGGCTGCTGCGTTCGCTCGGCGAAGACGTCGATGCCGGAAGGCCGGTCGGGATCGACGGCATGGCGGTGCGCCATGTGGTGATCGACAACGCGGTTGCGGTGACAAGCCTGGCGCTCGATCTTGCCGGTAATCCCGGGCTCAACAGGGATTTCGGACTCGAACGTCAGCATCGCGATGCGATCACCGGCCGCTCGCACGCGCCGCAGAACCACATGGTCAGGGTGATCGCCGCCAAAAACGCCCTCGCTCGCCTGGAGGCGGGGCGTATCTGAAATTCGAAATAACACAAGGCTCGGCCGTCCCCGTAGGGGCGGCCGGTCATGTCGGAGCCATCAGGCATCCGGGCTCAGCCATATCTGGCCGAAGCTGTTGTTGATGCCCTGCGCTCCGGGCGCGAAATTCTTCACCTTTTTACTGGCGACGATTTGCGAGCCTGCGGCGACAAGATCGACCGAGACGACATCCTCGTGAATGATGCGCTGGAACTGGTACCAGAGATCGCGGCGCTTGGCCTCGTCGGGCTCGACGGCTGCAGCTTCGAGCAGCCGGTCGACCTCGGGGTTGGCATAGTGGCTGGCGTTGGAGAAGACGAGGCCGATCTTGAAATTCTTGGACCAGTAGGCGCGCTGGACCCCGAGCGTCGGATCGAACGTGTTAGACAGTGATTCGATCACGAGGTCGAAGGCGCGATCGGTGTAGACAGTCTTCAGGAAGGTCGCGAGGTCGAATTTGAGAATTTCCGCATCGATGCCGACGGCCAAAAGCGACTGGCGGATGAAGTCGGCATAAGAGGGCGGCAGGAAGGAATTGTAGGCAAGACGAAGCTTGAAGCGCACGCCATTTGCACCGCGCGGGTAGCCCGCCTTATCGAGCAGCTTTTCTGCGAGCTTGGGATCCGGTTCACGGGCCTTGATGCTCGGATCATACCATTTCGGCAAGGCGGTGCTGATCGGGCTCGGCGAGACCTGCGCATAGCCGAACAGAGCGATATCGACAAGCTTCTGCAAATCGATGGCATGCGCGATCGCCAGGCGCACGTCGCGCTTGGTCAGGATTTCGTTCTCATAATTGAAGAACAGTTGCTGCTGTGGTCCGGAATAGGCATAGGTCGTCGTATCGACGACCAGGTTGGGATTGGCCTTGAGGCGCTCGATGTCCGACAGGGGCACTGGGTTGGCGCCGATATCGATCTCGCCGGTCTCGAGCGCGGCAGCGCGAGCGGACGGATCGAGGATGACACGCAGGATGACACGATCGAGATAGGGCTTTCCCGCATCCCAGTAATTCGTATTGCGCTCGAAGATCAGGTGGCTGCCGGGAACCCATTCCTTCAGAAGAAACGGGCCGGTTCCGATCGTCTGGGCAAGCTTGGGCTGCTCTTGTGGTTTGAAGGTTTCGTAGACATGTTTCGGAACGATCGGCGATTCCGAACTGGAGAGCGCCGTAATGAGATAGGGCGCGGGTTTGGTGAGCACGACGATTGCTGTGTGCGGATCGGGCGTCTCGACGGCCGTGACGTTCTGATAGGTGATCCGGCCGCGCGGATGGGCTTCCTTAAGCCGGAAAATGGTGAAGGCGACGTCGGCCGATGTGAAGTCGGCGCCGTCATGCCATTTGACCCCCTCGCGCAGCTTGAACGTATAGCGCAACTGATCCTCGCTGACCGACCACTCGGTCGCAAGAAGCGGGATGGGATTAAGATCGTAGTCGAAGTCGAACAGGCCCTCGTTGATCTTGGGCCCGATGGCCTGGCCGGTGCCTGAGGATGTATTGATGGCGATCAGTGCGCTCGGATCGGGATAATAGGCCCAGTTGAGCGTGCCGCCTCTGACTGGGGTCTCGCTTGCGGCGCCGGCAACCTGGGGACCGGCGGCACCAAATGCAAGGCCGGCGGCGCCTGCGAGGAGGAACTGATTGAATTGACGGCGGCTGATCGACATGGTCGGCTCCAAAGGCGGCGACGCTCAAGAAAGCGCTGACGGAGCCCCATGCCCCGCTGTCGGAATGATCCCTTTGCGGCCGGCCGAAGCAAAGGCAGATTTTCTATCGCGGCGGAGAAGCAAAGCTTGTCGCGCAGGCATCGCGTCCGCTGCAACAGGCAGCGGACGGCGCTCGACGTTGCCAATGGTGAAAGATGGGATCTAGCGAAGGACGTGGCCCAATAGCCGACGCGCATTGCCACCGGCAACCAGAGACCGTGCTTGCGCGTCAAGACCTGCCGCTGCCAGGTTTTGCGCCAGCGTTTGCCGGGAAAGGGCGGGAAGGATGGGCCAGTCCGTTCCAGCAACAACACGCTCGGCGCCGAAGAACTGCACCAGAATGGCGATGATCGACGGATCGTCGCCCATCGTGTCGAAGTAGACATTCGGCCGATGCCCGGCAGCGCGGTTTTGTTGGGAGTAGCGGCCACCACGCGCCGCCTGCACGACCGCGCCCAAGCCAAGGGTTGCGAAGACGAAGTTGAGATCCGGGAACTCGTCCAGCACGCCGTTTTCCAGCAGGGACAGAAAGGCAACGCCGTTCATCAGCCCGCGGCCCAGCGAATTGCCGAGCTTGCCGGCACCGGCAATAAGGACGCCGGCTTGCGGCGCATTGACCGGATGCACGAAAACCGGCTTGCCGAAACGAGCTGCGACGGCGAGCGTAGGGCGGGCGACCGGATCACCGATGAACTTGCCATCACGATAGGAATCGACGACGAGGCCGGCCAGTCCAAGTTCGCCGAGCGCCCTCTCTGCCTCCCGGGCGGCCACCTCGCCGGAAAAGGGATCGATGGTCGCCAGTGCGGCCAGGCGGTCGGGCTGGGTCTTGACGAGCCCGGCAAGCCAGTCGTTCACCTCGACGATCACATGAGGATCGGCAGGCTTCTCCATACCGAACAGGCTCTCGACGGTCGTGCTCAAAACAGCAAGCGAGACACCAGCCGAGGAAAACTCGTCAATCAGGGAAGCCGGGTCGACAATCTTCTTCAGGACAGTGTCGGGAAGCCCGGCGGATATGCGTTTGCTGCCATCAGCACCCCATTCGAGGGGCCAGAGATGTGTGTGAATGTCGACGATATCCAGTTCGTGGCTCATCTGCTGACGCTTTCCTTCGAATAACGATTGTCGTTGGTGGTCTCGTGTCCCGCGCCAGGCGGGTCTCATCGGTGATGGATCTCAGAACCAAGGCATCGAGCGCAAACACCACGCCGGTGACGCTGAAGCTTTTTTGGAAGTGGGGAGCGGTCTTGCGCAGCTACGCGGCCTCAAGCCCGTGAATACGCCTGATTTCCTCGGCGACCAGTGCCTGGAGCCGCCATAGATTTCGATCGCGGATGCCCTTCTCTTCGAGATGCTTGACGGTGAGATAGAGATATTCGGCACAGGACCCCATATGCCCGCAGGCCCTGGCCAGAACCTCGGCGACGCTTTCCAGAGGCAGCCCGCGCAGAACGCGCTTGCCTTTCGGTCCGGCCCAGAACACTAAGGCGCGCAAAGGTCCCTGTGGCGTTTCGATCGGAACCCATCGGATGAAGGAGGAGTCGGTGATCGTGCCAATCTCCCTGCGGATCATGCGACGGATCTGCCCCATGCGGTCTTCTTCCGAGAGCCTGTAG
Organism: Rhizobium sp. 01T444; assembly: GCF_056398305.1. Lineage (NCBI taxonomy): Bacteria > Pseudomonadati > Pseudomonadota > Alphaproteobacteria > Hyphomicrobiales > Rhizobiaceae > Rhizobium > Rhizobium sp. 01T444. The sequence goes on along the minus strand of NZ_JBFTPD010000027.1, from coordinate 18,766 downwards.
GCGACGCCGTTGCATTGCCCACCCTGATCGAGCGCCATCATCAGACCGGGCACGGCATCGGTCGCCCGCCACCGCGTCATCTGCAGGCAAAAGGACCTGTGCCAGCCGCGGGCACGGGCGTGCTGCCATTCCACCGCGTCGAAGTCCGGCTTCCAGATCAGCGAGCCATAAGCAAAAACCCATAGCGGCCGGCCCACGGCGTCACGGTACAGTCTCTCCGAAAGGACCTGAAGTTCCCCGTCGCTTAGCGGAACACGATTGGGATCCGGTCCGGGGTCAGCTTCCAGCCTCAGGCTGAGTGAAACGAGATCGGCCGTCAGCGCCATCGTACGCAAGTCTGCGGGATGGTTCTTTTCTTCCGAGGCGGCCTCATGGATCGGTGAGGCTTTCGACAAGAACGCCTGCATCCTAGTGGACCGTGAACTGGCTGAAATAGGCCTGTCGATCACGCACTGCCCGGATCAGCAAGGCGGCCTCGCGCATGATCGCATTGAAGGTCGCATCGTCGGCCGATGCGATGCCGTCCGACATAGTCTGGAGAATTCCGATCAGGCGCCCGATGGATTCCTGTGATACCCCATTCTGGCCTTCCAGCCCTTCGGCAAGAGCGGCGAGCGTTCTCACAATCTCGTCAATGATCTGACGGCGGCGCGCCTGGCTTGCCGGCGGATCGCCAGCCCCGGCTAACGCCGTTTCTTCTAGGTCCCTGTCCATCATGGCTCGCCGCTTCATCGTCGTCGATCAAATCAGTCCGAGGACGAGCGCCAGAATGAAGGCAAACGATCCGGCGGCCGCAACCTGATGGAGGCGCAGACAGACGGGAGAGAGCCAGTCGGCGCGATGTCGCGGCAAGAAGCGCTGATGATTGTCGACAATTGCCATTGTCGCCTCCGTTAATACCAGATTGGAGCTGCCGCTCGCCAAAAGGAAAGCTCGTATTCCAGTGCCGTCTGGCGGTCTTCACCCTCGAGACCGGGCGATCCGACCTTTTGTCCGTGCACTCGCCGGTGAGAAAGCCGGGTAATTCTCGCAGCGAGCTGGGCAAGCATGCCTCGTGTCATAGCGAACCTCCTCGATCGGTCGGTTGTTACGGAGACAATTCGGTTCGCCTGGCGCTCGAAAGCAGGTCGCGAGGCGACGCCATCTTTCCGAACAGTTTCAGCAGGCGATTCTCTTCAGACTTCGCCAGCCGGTAGCGCCGCGAGAAGTCGAAGACGCTCCATAATTCCTCGCTCGTTGGCTCAGACTCGGTCTTTTCCTGCAATCTCTGGTGCATGGCCGCCTCCTATTCTGCGGCATACAGCGCCGGGCGAGAGCCTGGGAAGAAAGCGTCGATCTCGCTTATGACCTCGTCTATGCGCTTGGAAAGCTGTTCGGAGGAAACGGCGTAGTCGGCAAAATCCCGATCGGACGCATAGATCGCAGTCGGAAGGGTATGAGACATGAAGAAGCCGAACAACGGGCGCAGTTGATGTTCGACCATCAGTGCGTGCCGGTCGCCGCCGCCCGTTGCGGTGATGATGATCGGCTTTGCCCGCAGCTCGTGCGGATCAATCAGATCGATCAGATGTTTGAAGAGACCTGGATAGGAACCCTTGTAGGTGGGGGAGCCGACGATCAGCAAATCCGCGCTGACGATCTCGGAGATCACGGCCTCGGCCTGTCCGTCAAGATCTCTGCGCCAGCTGGCGTCTCCAAGGGAAGGTCCGACATCAAGCATGTCGTAAACCTTGCTAGTGAAACCATGTTTGTCGCTAGCGATGCCGGCGATATGGCTCACGAGCGCCAGCGTCTTGGACGGACGGTTGAAGCTGCCTGCGATTCCAACGAGTTTGAGAGCGGCCATCGGCTTTCCTTTCGTTAAAATCACTATTGTCTATAAAAATACTAGATTAAAGAAACGGCAGTTTATGATCGGCGCAATGCGCGAAAAAAATGCCTCTTTCTACGGCGGCTTGAACGGGCTCCATCGCATCGTTCCATCTGCGGCCGTGCCGCGTTGAGCGATCGATGCTTATGTTTCAAGAGCCGATGCGGGCTGCGACGGGAACCGCAAGCGCGCTCGCGTCACCAGCCCGAGCAGGATCCTGCGGATAGGGCAGCCCATAGCGGTCACGAACCGTCTTGCCTTCATATTCCCGCCGATAGACGCCGCGATCCTGCAGGATTGGAATGACTTTATCGACGAATTCCTCGATATCGTCGGGCGCGCGTGGTGGCTGGAGTGTGTATCCATCCACGGTAGCGTCCGCCCAGAGATCGATGATGTCGTCAGCCACGTCCTCTGGCGTCCCGAGCAGGAGGCGATGATGGCCCTCCGACCTGCGCACCGCTTGTCTCGCGGTCAGCTTCTCATGCGTCAGAAGGTCAGACAGACCAAGTCCCATGCCCACGGCCTGCAGGCGATTGGGATCAGGGATGAACCGTTCCGCATCCAGCACGGCGTCGGGATCGAAACCGTCTGGGTCGATGCCGTTCTCCTTGACGAACCGCGCCAGCAGTCCGTCTTCCGACCCCGTGCCGCTATAAAGTTCGTGCTTGCGCAGCGCTTCCTCGCGGCTTTCGCCGAGGATGACGACAAGACCGGGCACGATGCGGATACCCGACGGATCGCGACCGATTGCGACGGCGCGATCCCTCACCTTCGCGCCGAAAGCCCGGCCCGCGCCGCGCGAAAGAATGTTGCAATAGATGATTTCACCGTGACGCGCGGCAAGTTCGATACCCCCCTCGGATGCCCCGGCCTGGGCGATGACGGGATGCCCCTGCGGCCCTTTCGGCACGTTGAGCGGCCCTCTGACCGAAAAATAGGCGCCCTTGTGATCGATCGTATGCGAACTTCCCGCGTCCCAGAAACGGTTTTCAGGCACCTCGCCCTCACGCATCGGGTCCCAGCTCGCCCAGAGCTCCTTGGCGACATCAAGGAATTCGGAGGCTCTGGCGTAGCGCTCGCTGCGCGCAGGCAACGGTTCGGAACCGAAATTGGCGGCGACATGCGGGTTGAAGGAGGACACGACATTCACGATCAGCCGGCCGCCCGAGATGATATCGGTCGACTGCACCCGCCGGGCAAAATTGAACGGCGAATTATAGGTCGAGGACATCGTCACGACGAAACCGATATCCGGCACCTGTGCCGAAAGGGCGGTGCAGAGGATCAGCGGATCGATCGTATGAAAGGGCCGGCTCGCGGGATCGGTCATCAGCGCCGGATGATCGGAAAAGAAGACCGCATCGAAGCGCCCCTTGTGCGCAAGTTCGGTCAGCCGGCGGTAATAATCCGGGTCGTTGATGTCGTGCCGGTTGCCGCTCCTGTATTTCCAGGCATTGGCAAGATAGCCGGTGGTGTTGATGCCGACGTTAAGATTGAGTTTGCGGGCCGGTGTCGTCATTGTCAGGCAACCTCGCTGCTCGGGCCGAATGGTGTGATGATCTTGCGGTAACCGACGGCTGCCGGCTTCTTGCCGGAGACGGCGAACTCGCCCACGACGCGATCGTGATAGATGCGCGGATTGTGCGAGGTGATCGTGCGGGCGTTTCGCCAATGGCGATCGAGCGCTGTGGCACGTTTGGCCGCGGATGCGCCGAGGGCGTCGAAGAGAACCGTCGTCGCCTCGAGGATGAGCGTCGAGATGACGGTGACCGCCTGGCTCGTTTCGATATCTGCAAGAAGGTGGATATCGGTTTGTTCAGGATCGACGCCGGCGGTATTGGCTTCAAAGGACCGCTGCAAGGCTTGCGCGACATTCAGTACGATGGCGCCGGCAGCATAGGCCGGCCCCCTGACACGGCCCACCACTTCAAGCACCTGCGGATCTTCCGCGCTCGTCGCGCCATTACCGCGCGGGTAGATCCTGGCCCGGCTGCCGACATGGCGGGCGAGCTCCTTGGCGGCAGCCCGGCCGATCCCGGCAAGGCTTGCCAGGTGGACGAGCTGGAAGAAGGCTGGGGTATAGGGAAAGCGAGCCGAATCCGGTTTGATGTGGGCGCCCTCCAGCCTGACGTTCTCAAACCGCGCGGTACCACTGCCGCTCATGGTCTGCCCGAAGCCATCCCAATCGTCGAGGATCTCCACGCCGGACACGGACGTGGGCACGAGAGCGGCGACCGGCGAACCCGATCCGTCGACGGCGGCCAGGTTGATCCAGTCGGCATAGATCGAGCCGGTGGTATAAAACTTCTCGCCGTTCAGGCGATAGAAATCGCCATCCGGCACGATTGTCGTGGAATGGTCCCCGACCTTGAGGCCGGCGAGCTCCGAAAAGCCGCTGCCGATCATCTCGCCGCGCCCGAGGCGAGTCAGCCACTCGTCCTGCCAGCTATTGTTCGGCGCATTAAGGAGATCCTCCGTGAAGCCCAGATGGCTGCGAAAGATATTGGTGATATTGGGATCGGCCGCCGCGAGTTCGATCAGCAGCGCAAAAAGCTCCGGCAAGGTAACCTCAAGACCGCCATAGACCGCCGGAATACGCAAAGCGCCGAAGCCCGCCTCCCGCAGCCATCGGACTTCCTCGAAAGGCAGGCGCCGCTGCTGATCCCTTTCGATTGCCGCCTCCCCTATCCGATCGAAAATGGGACGGAATCGCGCGGCAATTTCCTCATAGCGCGCCGAGGGGCCACGGCCCCAGCCTTCATCGATCCTGGTCATCAACACGCTTCCTCAATGTCTATGATTGTTCTGTTCTGGCTTTTCGACTGCCGGCTCGCTCACGCCCAGCCAATCGAGCAGCTGCAGGCGAAGCCGGTTGAAGCCTATGCTGCCGGTCGAGCGCGGCCGTGGCAGATCGATCGTCGCTTCATGCGCCACCACCCCGTCTCGCATCACCAGCACCCGGTCGGCAAGCAGCAGCGCCTCTTCGACGTCATGGGTGACGAGGAGCACCGCTTGCCGATGTTTTTGCCAGAGATCGGCGACGAGGGCCTGGGCCTTCAGCCGCGTCAGCGCGTCCAGCGCTCCGAAGGGTTCATCGAGCAGCAGCAAATGCGGATTGCGCACAAGCGCGCGCGCCAGCGATGCACGCTGGGCCTCGCCGCCGGAAAGATCCTTTGGCCAGGCATCGCCGCGATGGACCAACCCCACTTCGGCAAGCGCCGTCTCCGCCCTCGCCCGGTTACCGCTCCTGCCGAGTCCGGCCACGACATTGCTCCAGACCCGCTTCCAGGGAAAGAGCCGCGGCGACTGGAACGCCACGCCGCGGCGCGGTGAGACAAAGACATCGCCCTCGATCTCGTGATCGAGATCCGCCAGGATGCGCAGCAGCGTACTCTTGCCACAGCCGCTCGCGCCCAGCAGGGCGACGAATTCCCCGTGTCTGATTTCGAGGTCGAGATGATCAATGACGGTGCGCGGCCCAAAGCGGCGCACAAGCCCGTGAACGCTGACCGAGAGACCCGTCGGGGACGGGGCGTGAAAGGACATGCTCATGCTCCATCGAAGCTTTGACGCCATCTGAGCAGCACGCGCTCGAGCAGCCGGACGATGAGGTCGGCCGAAAGCCCGAGAAGCGCATAGATGACAAGGCAAAGGATGATGATGTCGACGCGATAGACTTCGCGTGCGTGGGTGATCAGATAGCCGAGACCGCCTTGCGCATTGACCGTCTCGGCAAATACCAGCGCCAGCCAGGCAGATCCCAGCGAGTACCGCAGGCCGACGAGCAGGTTCGGAAGTGCTCCCGGCAAAATGACCTGGAAGATCAGCGCGGTTCGCCCGAAGGAGAGCGTGCGCGCCGCCTCGATGAGGGTCTTGTCGACATTGCGGATCCCGGCGAAGGTATTGATGTAGAGCGGAAACGTCACGGCGAAGGCGACGAGCGTTATCTTCGGTGTTTCGTCGATACCGAGCCAGATGATCAGGAGCGGCACGAGGCCGGCCCAGGGAAGCGTGCGCGCCATCTGCATCGACGCATCGACGAGGTCCTCTCCGAGGCGCAGGAGCCCGGAGATGACCGCGAGGCCGACGCCGATCACGAAGCCGAAACAAAAGCCGATGACGACCCGCTGGAGCGACAGCAAAAGGGCTTCAGACAGGTCGCCGCCCGTGATCATGTCGAGGAGGGTTGCCCAGAGCGTCGCCGGTCCCGGAAACAGGTCCTCCGAAATCCAGCCGTAGCGCGTGGCCAACCACCAGGCGACCACGAGCGCAGCAGGTCCGAGGCTCTTGCCGAAGCCCCGCGGCAGGGAAGCCGTTTTCTGCTTGCCTGCCGGAACGATACGTTCAAGACCCGTAACCGGGCGAGGATCGGACACGCCCGATCCGGGTAGCGCCGGTTGCCCTTCCGAAAGGCTGGCGAGCAACGCCATCAATTCGTCTTTGCCAGCTTCTTGTTCTCATCACGGATTACGTCGCCAAAATCCTTGAGGACATAGTCTTCGACCCTGAAATCGCGCTTGAACTGGCCGCTTTCATGAAAATAGGCGACCTCCTTCTGCCAGCCGGCAAGCACGTCGTCATCGGTTGCGGGAACATATTCCACCCGCGAGCGGCTGGCCTGGAGGTTGGCCGCATCGAGCGAGATCTGCGACAGCTTGGCGACCTGCTCGGCCCATTCCGTCGGATGGGCGTTCACCCAGGCTTGCGCCCGGATGATGCGACGCGCCAGGTCCTCGAGAGCGGCCTTGCGGGCCGCATCCTCGACGGAGGACGTCGGCGCGTAGAGGACGCCCGCCGTGTCGATCACCTTGCTCAGCGATTTCAGAATGCGCGCGCCATGCTGCTGCTGGGCGATCGCCGTGTTCGGATCCCAAACCACGAAAGCATCGACTTGACTGTTGACCAGCGCCGACAGGCCGTCCGTCGTGTTGAGATTCAGGATCAGCTTGTCGTCCCATGGCACGCCGGCCTGTTCCAGCGCCTTGGCGAACTGATAGTGCTGCTTCGTGAAATAGGGCAAAGCGACCTTGTGACCCTTCAAATCGGCCACGTCCTTCAAGGAGGAATCGCCGCGCACAAGGATGGCGCTGCCGCTTTCCTTGCGCTCCCGCGTGCCGGCCAGGATCGTCACTTTCACGCCATTGGCAATCGCCGCCAGCACGCCGGTGTCACCGCCGGCTGCGATATCCACGTGTCCGGCGCGCAGCGCTTCGACGAGCGGCGGCGTGGAATCGAAATCCGCCCATTTGATCTTGTAGGGAAGATTTTCGATTTCATTGGCAGCGATCAGCTGGCGGTGCAGGCCCGTCTTGTTCGGGGTGCCGACCGTCAAGGTCACGCTCGCGAGGTCGGGAGCACCCTGCGCCCAGGATGCACCGGCAAATAGGCTGGCAACAGCGATGCCAAAGCCAGCGTTGCGGATCAGACCGGTAATCTCTTTAAATCTCACTCTTCGTTCCTCCTGGCCGATCGGCCCCATGGCGCTTCAATGAGCGAAGGGCCGGTGAATGACGGTCAAAAACCTACGAGAGGTAGGAAATGCAGGTAAGAAAATAAACTCTATAGATTTTATGTATTATGAAAATGCTTTTCGGGTTTTGGTCTGTGCTCGCATCGACCGGCTTCGAAACGGTACGGCGCGACCGCTAGTCTTGAGCCATCACCACAAAGGACAAGGAGACCAATCATGGGCCAGAAGACGATTTCGCGCGAGACGTTCCGGCATTGGCTTGCAGATGGGAACGAGCTTGCAGTTTTCGATATCCGCGAGCCCGATGTCGTGGGTTACGCCTCACCGCTCTTTGCCACCAATCTGCCGGCCGACAGAGTTGTGCGTGAACTTTCGCGCTTTGTGCCGCGCAAGGTCGTCCGCACCGTGCTCGCCGACGGCGGCGATGGAGCGGCCGAGCGCCTTGCCGCGGAAGTTGCAGTTGCCGGATGGCCGAACATCTTCGCGCTCGACGGCGGTATTCCCGGCTGGACGGCAGATGGAGAAGGGGCCGAATTGCCGACATTCGATACGCCCGGCGTCGACTTTACCCTTGCAGTCAAGGAGGAAAAGGGCACGCCGGTCATCTCTGCCGATGAATTGAAGCGACTTCGCGATGATGGTGAAGATGTTGTCGTCATCGACACCCGCACCGTGCCCGAGTTTGCCCGCGAGCACGTGCCCGGCGCCGTCAGCGTGCCCGGTGCGGAATTGGTATTGCGCTTCAAGGACGTGGTGCCCTCCGAAAAGACGAGGGTCGTTGTCTCCTGCGCCGGCCTGCCGCGCGCCATCCTCGGCGCACAAACGCTGATCGACGCTCAAGTTCCCAACAAGGTGTCCTATCTTCACGACGGGACCAAGGCCTGGACCGCAGCCGGCCTCAGCCTGGAGACAGGCAAGACGCGCACCTACGGACAGGCCAGCGAGACGGCGGTCGAATTTGCCCGCCGGCAGATCGGCATCCTGAGCAGCGGTGATAATTTCCCCGAAATCGATATCGCGACCGCAAGGGCATGGGCGGCCGATCCCGATCGCACCACCTACCTCTTGGACGTCAGGACGCCGGAGGAATTCGAAACCGGCCATCTCGACGGCACACTGTCTTCGGAAGGCGGCCAGCTGCTCGGTGTGGCCTATCGGACCATCGCGGTCAGAGGGGCTCGCGTCGTACTAGTCGACGACCTCATCGGCGCACGCGCGCGCATCGTGGCCCACTGGCTGCAGCGACGTGGTTATGAAATCGCAATCCTGTTGATCGATTTTGCGTCGCAGGAATTAAGCAACGTGGCCTGACGCGCTCCAGGCGCTCTGCGTCGGCCTTGCCCAGAACCGCATCGGCCGGAGATCCAAGAGCTGACAACGGACCTCCGGCAGATTGGACCGCACTCCAATCGTCAGATCTTGTCAAACGACATCGGCAGGATTGCGGAAAAGAGAAACTCGGTCTCAGACAGTCGGCCTGACTGCGGTCGAACTAAGGCGCCACGATAGAATGGCGGACCGCGGGCTGGCGGCTTCATCTCAACTTCGACCGTTCAGAAAGACGTTAGCCCTGTCGATCCTGCCGGGCGGCAGCGAACCTCACACACATATTCCAGTTCCCCATCACACGGATGTCGCCTGCACCACGTTCGTAGCGTTGCCAATCCATTCATTCAGCGACGCAGCGGCGGCATGGCTCTGTGAGACGATCTGCGGCACCAGATCGATATCGGCAACACTGCCAAGACCCAAGAGGCCCATCGCAAAAAGACCGGAAACTGAACGGTGCGCAGCAATAGTGCGCCCGCATTCGTCGGCGACGAGACCAAGTTCGAGCTCATCGCGTGTTGCCAGACCGCACGCAACCACGGACCTTATAAGGGAACTGTCATTGGTGGACGAAGGAAGCCGGCAGTCAACCGTGAAATCGGCCTGAAGTACTTCGAGGCCTTGCGAGGCCGACAGCAACACACCATTGCTGGCAATGCGTTCAACCCTGCCCTTCCTCAAGGTGATCGCGCCGCTTTCGATAGCCTGATGCAGGTGCCTGTAATCGTCTGGCGGCAACCGGTGGCGATGGCTGTCATACACTGCTTTCACATGCCGTTTGAACCTTGCGCGTTCATCCGGCCTCAACTCCTCCCAAAGCTCGCGTGCCTGCAGCCGAAACCCGTTCATGATGCCCTGCCATCCAGACCCCTCTGCGTCCGCCCGCCTTGCCGCATCGCGCAGATAGCGGAACGCACCACGCAGCGTTCGCGGGATGGGTTCGCCCGCAGCGGCGGATCCGACCGCCGCCTGGGCATGCGATTGCGGCAGAAAGCCGGATTCGGAAATGAGATTGATATGAGGGACCTTGCCGTCTTTCAGAAGCGCAAGGGCTTGACCCACGGCTTTGACCCCGCCTCCGATCACGACACCGCTTTGGGCTCCGATGGGTATTGTGGGCTTCTCCAGACTGTCGCGCAATCCATAGCCCGTCGCCAGGAAGACGACGTCGAAATGCTTCCTCTGGTCATTGCCGAAAAAAACGGAAAAGCCCATCTGCGGATGGCGATCGATTGCGATCACGGTCTCCGGAAGGAATTGAACAACCACGTCCGGCCGCGCCATCAACGCCTCAGCGAAACGCTTGTAGACGTAGCTGCCAAACACCCGCTCCGGAACGAATGAGTGCTCGAGCCCCGCAGAATTGGCGGGAAGGCCATCATGCCAATCCCTGTCCGCTTCCAGCCAGCTCTGGAAGTCGTCCCTGCGCGTGGGATCGACGGACAAGTCGCGAACACGACTGTTCAATACCGTTGCCACAGCATGGTTCACGCCCTCTCCGACGTCGATCTTGGGTCGGGGATCGAACATTATCAGGTGAAAAGGACGATCGATGCCTTTGAACAGAGCGATTGCGGTCATGATGCCGGTAAAGCCCCGGCCGACGATCGCAATTCTCGCAAGGCGGTCCGCATCTTTCCCCTGAGGGTCCAAAGAGTGGGGCGAGAGAAGAGTCATGCGTTGGCTCCTTCTGCGTTGGATCAGCTCGGTTTACAAAAACACAGCCGGAACTGTTCTTGCCGCGTTAATCTCTACAAAGATGATAGATAATGGTCGCCGGATAGCAAGATCTATTCGGCAAGTCATCCTCGCCAACCCCCGCCACAGGACGCAAACCGTTTAATGTGCTGGGTAATTTCTCAACCGCATCCGCATGGGGCTGCCGCGAATTGCGACCTTTGACCTGCGTCGACGGCAGAATTTTCTCTTTTTCTATCGAATATATAGGAAAATAAACGAGCTTTCGTCGTCGTCGCGAGCGTTTGCAACCTCCCCCCACGGTAGCAACCGGCCTAGCATCGCTTCCTACAATGGAGACGAGTACTCGCGGTTTGAGGAGGTTGGCATGGCAGGTTTAAACCGCAGCTTGAGCGATCTGTCAAAAGAACCGCCCCCGTCGTCAGACGTTTCTAAATTGTGGGACGCGCTTTGCGGTGAGGCGATGGATGCAGCCTCGAAGGATCCGTCCCTGGCTCGTACAATGAATTCCGCAGTTCTTTATCATGCGAGTTTTGCGCAGGCGCTCGCGCAGCGCATCGCCTTCAAACTTGCCAACCACGACCTTGATCAGGATGAGCTGTTGTCCGTGATCGCCCAGGCGCTGATCAGCAACGCAGATATCGTCGATCATGCTGCTGCGGATTTGGCGGCGATCAAGGAACGTGACCCCTCAAATGCGGAAATCCTGACGCCATTCCTGTACTTCAAGGGATTCGTGGCTTTGCAGGGACAGCGTGTCGCGCATTGGCTTTGGCATCATGACCGCATCCATATGGCCCGGCACGTGCAAAGCCGCATTTCCGAAGTCTTTGGGGTCGATATTCATCCCGCCGCGAAAATGGGAAAGAGCATCATGCTCGATCATGGAAGCGGCCTCGTTATCGGCGAGACAGCGGTTGTCGAAGACGACGTATCGATCCTTCAAAACGTGACCTTGGGCGGAACCGGCAAGGAAAGCGGTGATCGCCATCCAAAAGTAAGGCGTGGGGCGCTCATCGGAGCCGGAGCCAAAATCCTCGGTAATGTAGAAATTGGCGTCGGCGCCAAGGTTGGGGCCGGCAGCGTGGTCGTCGGTTCCGTTGCGCCCTACACCTCCGTCGTCGGCATTCCGGCGACACCGACCGGAAAACGCCACTCAAGCCTTCCCGGCATCACAATGGATCAAGCGCTGGCAGAGCCGGAATACATCATCTGATGCAGGCTTTCGCAGACGCTGCTGTCCCGGACCCTATGTCTAGGAGACTCTGGGGCGGATATTGCCCCTCGTTGCATTCTGGTTTCGCATCTTTCGAAGAACCGCACTCACCGCTTCAGACTCTGCTATCTTTGCCCAATCGGGAACAACAATAGCATCATTGCGACCAAACCCAGTCCCGCGCCGACCATCTGTGAGGGAGCGAGCCGCTCGTCAAAGACAAAATATGCAATCACGTTGATGAGCAGCAGTTGAGCAACGGCGGAAACCGATATGGCGAGCCCCATTCCACCCTCTCTCATCAGCCGCACCATGATCAGATTACCCACACAATAAAGCGCAAGTGACAGGACCAGCACAAGAATGCTGTTGGTCGCGATATAGGTGCGTGAAGCGGTCGCCGCACCGAGGAATGTTGCCATTGCGCCGGCGAGCCAAAGCAGAAATTCTATTCTCATAGGTGACCTTCGTTCGTCTTTCCGCAAGCTGCATACAGCTGTCGGCCGAGGATCGCCAGCATTGGATTCCACTTACGGATCGGCTGTTCTGGCCTAATCGGACGCTTTTCTCAAGCCTCGCATCGAGAGCGTGAATGACGTTCTCGATCCGCAGCAGCAGGCTCTTGCCGACATCGTCTTTCACCATCCATCGGCTGATTGCGGGTCTTTCTGAGATCGTCTGCGGTAGAATTTGTCATGGAGCGCCTCGATTTGAGTGCCTTATACTTCGCATCAGCAACGACCTTCGGTCATCATCTCGACAGTCGACGATCTTCGGCGGTTCATTCCTCCCGACCCGCTACGTCGGCTGTTCCCCCTCTGGAGGTTCTTGACCTTCACACCTCGAGGCCCGGCTTTACGCCCGTGGCCTCTTTTTTTGTCCATCAGGCCCAGATCCCGTTGCCATACAGCCGTTGTTTGCGCACTCTTGCGCCGCGTTTTCTCAGCACAATTTCGAATTCTGTCTCTGGATCGGGGGGATTTGATCTAGCTTTTCAGCCCCTGGCAGGCGCTCGGACGTGGCCTGGTGGTGTGTCGTGAACTCGTCTCCAGGCCCGCCGAAACTGTCGAGCCGACGAAAAGCCGATGCGTTCGGCGACGTTTTCCATATCGAGTCTTGAACCGATGATGAGTTCTCGTGCGAGCGCAATTCGCATGCGGTTTACATAGTCGGTTACGCTCATGCCGGTGTGCTCGTTGAAAAGCCGTGACAGATTGCGCGGGCTCGTCGCGGCGATCTTGGCAAGCGCCTCGACGGACCAGTTCTGCGACGGATCGGCACCGACGGCATCTTGAGCTCTGTGGATCGCCGGATGGAGGTGGTTTCGCCCTTCCAGCCACGGCGACAATTGAGGATCACCGCCGGCCCGTCGCAGGTAGATGACCAGCGTGCGTGCGACGGCAAGCGACACGGCGTGGCCGACCTCTTTTGCGACAACGGCAAGCATGAGATCGATCCCTGCAGTGACGCCGGCACTGGTCAAGCGCTCGCCGTCCTCGACATAGAGCCGGTTTTCGCGGACGCGAGCGGTCGGAGCAAGTCGGACGAGATCCTGCAGCATGGAATGATGGGTGGTGCATTCGTGTCCCTCGAGCAGTCCCGCGCGTGCCGCAAGCAAGGCACCGGAACAGATCGTCGCAAGCCGGATACCAGGACGAACGATCGCCCTCAGCCATTCAACGATTTTCGCTTCGAGAGCCGCGTCTCCCGGAGCAGTCTCAACCGCTCCAGCGAGCGGTTCATCCACCGCACCGGAAACAACGAGAAGTGCGTCATCGGGCAGGCGTGCCGGAAGCGGGGAAATCCTGGCCAAGTCGAGACCGGTCGAACTTCGCACCTCTGCGGCAGGTCCGATGTAGGTCGGCAAGAACGCTATCGATTCCTGTTCGAGATTGGCTCTGCGCAAGACTTCCATCGGACCTGCGATATCGAGCAGGAGCGCCCGCGGCGGCACGACCACAAAAACCGGGATGATGCGCCGGGGGCCTTCCACCATTATGCGGCCGCTCGTGCTGAAAGCCCGTTGAGCACCTGCTCCACGGTAACGATACGGGCAAAACGATCGGCAAGGACCAGTTCCGTGCGCGCCCTGATCTCGGCGGCACTCCATTCGCGGCCGGATGTATCGGTCATTGGAAAGGTCAGCGTCGCCTCGCCGACATAGTCGACCTCATAACCGAGGTCGGAGGCGTGCCTGGTCGTCGTCTCACAGCACTGCTCTGTGCGAATGCCGGAGACGATGACGCGGCGGATGTGGTTTTCAGTCAGCCAGACGTCCAGGCCGCTGCCAACGAGCGCGCTGTGGCGGCGCTTGCGAAACACCGCATCCGCCTTGATCTGAAGCGGCGTCAGCGGACGGACGAAACCCGAGCCTTCAGAGAAAACGCCTGACTCCTCGACGTGAAATATCTGGACGACCGGAAGACCGGCCCTTTTCGCGCCATCGATCAGCGCCTGCTGAGACGCAATGTAAGTCCCGATCTCATCTTCACGGAAATAGGGTCGATGACGGAAGGATTCCTGGGCATCGATGACGAGGAGTGCGGTATCTGCAGACATGTGATTATCTCCAAGGGATGAGCGTGAAGACAGTCTACCGACAACACCATACTGCGAAATGCCGATTGCGGACAGATAGCGGACAGATCGCGCCAACCCGAAGACCGCCCGCACGCCCTCACCTTCGGGAAGTGTCAGACGACCGATCATCCCGGCCGACGGCAGGAAGCTATCCGGATCCTCGGCATTGATACGGCATTCGATCGAATGGCCGGTGCATCGGGCCTCGGCTTGATCGATCTCCAGACGGCAGCCCTGGGCGACCTTGATCTGCTCCTGGACGATGTCGAGACCGCTCGTCATTTCGGTGACAGGATGTTCGACTTGCAGGAGCGTATTCATCTCGATAAAATAGAACCTGCCGTCCTCGAAGAGAAACTCGAAAGTCCCGACGCCGCGATAGCCGATCTGACGGCAGGCCTCCACGCAGGCCAGCCCGACGGGATCGGTGATCCGCGGCGAGATACCCGGGGCTGGCGCCTCCTCGACCACTTTCTGATGGCGACGCTGCATAGAGCAGTCCCGATGGCCGAGCCAGAGAGCATTTCCGTTGTTGTCGCAGAGGACCTGGATCTCGATGTGACGAGGATGCTGGAGGAATTTTTCCATGTAGAGCTCGGCCGAGCCGAAGGCCTGTCGCGCTTCCTCGCGGGTCAGCGCGACGGCTTCATGCAGCTGCCCCGCATCGGCAACGACGCGCATGCCGCGACCGCCACCACCGCCAGCGGCCTTTATGATGACGTGGTATCCGATCTTACGGGCGGTGCGTTCGATCACATCCCGGTCTTCCGGAAGGGCCGTGTCCGGCCCGGGCACGCAGGGAACGCCGGCTGCGATCATCGCCCGCTTTGCGGCAATCTTGTCACCCATTGTTGCGGTGGCCGAGGCTGGCGGTCCAATGAAGACGAGGCCGGCTCTTTCGACCGCCTCCGCAAAAGCCGCCTTCTCCGGCAGGAAACCGTATCCGGGATGAATGGCGCCGGCACCGGTCAGCCGGCCGGCAAGCAGGATTGCATCCTGATTGAGATAACTCTTTGCCGCCGGAGCAGGTCCCACGCAGAGGAAGTGTTCAGCGTCGCGCCGGTATGGCGCCTGCCTATCCGCCTCCGAGCAGATCATGACCGTCTTGATCCCAAGAGCGTGGCAGGCACGCTGGATCCTCGTTGCGATCTCGCCGCGGTTGGCGATCATCACGGTATCGAACCGGAGAGGCGCCGCTGCACTGTCGGAAGACTGCCTCATGCCGTGATCTCCGCAAGGAGGTCACCGGTCTCCACCTCGCCACCGTCGATCTCGGACAGACGCGTGATGCGTCCCGCGCGCGGAGAGGTAATGCGGTTGAATACCTTCAAGGCCTCGATGATGAACAGCGTCTGACCTTCCTCGACGGTCTCGCCCAACTGCACGAACGCCGGTTCGCCGGGAGAGGGAGCGCGGTGGAGGATGCCGAAGATGGGCGCCCTGACTGTCACCGCGGCGGTGTCGGCCGTTACCGGTCCCGTAACCGCGTCCTTGGAAGGGTCAGATAAGACCGGAGCGGGCGCGGCTGCCTGATCGTTGAGGCGAAAGATCCGGACGGTCGTGTCCTTCTGTGTGACCGTCAGCTCAGTGACGTTCGACCGCCCAACGCAGTCGATCAAGGTCTTTATCTTTTCCAGATCCATGAGCATCTCGGTATTTGGAATGCAACTTCCAGCCGCACCCGACGGCGACGACTGCATGACCATTCCCTAGCATGATGCTTGTGACGATGGGGTCAGACGAAGTTTTGATGACCGGCAATTTGCGCCGACCGGCACGGTGAGGCACGGTTCGCAGAGAGCCCAATAATCTTCGGCTCCGACCGTACGATGCGGAGTATATGTCCAGTCGGAGGTCTTTGAGCGTATCCCGAATGCTCTGCGATCTCGCAGGCACCCTCCAAAATAAAGAAGCGTATCTGAGCTTTCAGCATCAAGTCGATGCGGTCGGCGCTCAGGCCTTTCGTGATCGCGCTCGGCGTCTCGATCTGCTTCTTCCGGCAGGTGATCGGCGCATTGGGCAAGCGATACGATGATGGGCTGGACTGGTGGCGCCGCATTCGCCTTTTGGCTCGCCCACCAGTTCGCCCGCAGACAACTCGTCGTCAGATGTGGACCCAAAGGGCGACCTGAAGCTCATCGCCGCAGAACGATCCGGGCCTCGAAACCATCTCCACGGCTGCTCGCTGGCGAGCGGAGCTCCAATACTCCACCCATCTGGCGAACGATCGTATCGGCAATGGCAAGTCCGAGGCCGGCGCCCTTGGCAACGGTCGCACCTCTGCGAAACCGAACTTTCAGGCTTTCCAGTTCGGCCGCAGAAAGCACCGGGCCGTCATTGGCGATACTGATACTACCATCATCATCGACCGAAACGCCGATCGTGCCTCCCGGACTTCCGTGCAGGATCGCATTTTCGATGAGATTGCTTGCGACGATCCCGAAGGCGTCCACATCGACGGCACGCATCAGGGGATCTGCCGAAGCGGAGTAGGTAAGCCTCTTGCCCGTTGCAGGATTGCGCTGATAGTCGCGGACGATCAGGTCAAGCACCTTGCGGAGATCGGTCACCGTGGCCGTCTGCCCAAGACCCGCGTCGGCTCGAGCAAGCTGCAGAAGTTTTTCCGATGTGCGCCCAAGCTTGGTGAGCGCGGCCTCGATGTTCCGTGCGCGAGCTTTCGACGCTTCGTCCGGCAACTCGGCAAGAAGTCTCTGTGTCTGCGCCAAGGCCCCGGCTACAGGTGTCCGAAGCTCATGAGCGCTGTTGGTGGCGAATTCCCGTTCCGCATCGATGGTCGCCTTCACGCGCTGCAGCAGCAGATTCACTGACTGAGCGATCGGCCTCAATTCTCGTGGAATCGTCTCCGTCTCGACAGGAGAAAGGTTGCCACCGTCCTTTTCCGAGATCGCTGTGCGCAGCTTGTTGATGGGATCTACTGCGCGTCTCGCAATCCACATCATCAACAGGACGCTGACAGGCAGCAGAATGGCGAGCGGGATAAGCATCGTGACAGCGCTTTCCCGCACGGCCTCACGTCGGTGGCTCAACCGGTCGGCCGTCTGAAGGAAAAGAGCGCCGTGCGAGCTCTTCGCGGTGTAAAAGCGATATTTTTCAGAATCATGGAAGCCGACAGTGAGTGGGGCATCGAATGGCTCGACGGGAGCGTCTTTCGAACGGAAGACAACCACTCCGTCGGCGGTTCGAACCTGGTAGACGAGATATTCATGTTTCGACGTCGTGGGCGGCGCCCGCTCGGGCTGCTCACCGCCCTGAACATTCGGCAGGTGCCCCTCCTCCACGATCGCCAGCAGCCGTTCGGTGGTTTCCTCAAGCGCGTTGTCGAAGATCTCGTCGAACTCACTCCGCATCACGAAGATGCCAAGCCCGATCGCACCAAGCCAGAACGCGACCAGCGCGCCCGTGAGCGCGGCCATGAGGGGTCGGATGATGCTGCGGTTCCTCGTCATTCAACTGACAGCATATAGCCGATGCCGCGGGCTGTCCTGATCTTCTCCATCCCAATCTTCTTGCGAAGCCTGCTGATGTACACCTGCACCGTATTGCTCTCGACCTCCTCGCCAAACGCATAGAGGGCATCCTCGATCCGTTTCAGCGCAACGAGCTTTCCCGGTCGCTCGACGAGGAGATCCAGCAATGCCCATTCGCGCGGCGTCAACTGAACGTCCTGTCCGGCCACGCTGATAGAGTGCGTCGATCGCTCGATCACGAGATCTGCTATCTGAATGGTGTTTTGCCGACGTCCCTCGTAGCGACGCCGGACGGCAAGGATTCGAGCTTCGAGTTCGTCGAGATTGAAGGGCTTGATCAGATAATCGTCCGCGCCGGCGTTCAGCCCGGCGATGCGGTCGGATATCTGATCTCGAGCGGTCAGGACGATGACCGGAGCGTCACCTCCCCTTGCCCGAAAATATTCAAGGAAGACCAGGCCGTTGCCATCGGGAAGCTGCAGGTCAAGGAGGACCAGGCCGTAGTCGATGGACTTGCTCGCCGCTTCTGCGTCGATGATCGTACGGACCCAGTCCGTCGCATAACCTGCCGTGTTCGTATGGTCCCGGACCGCATCGCCGATGATGTCGTCGTCCTCGATCAAGAGAATACGCACGATCTATTCCTTCCAGCCTTACGCCTTGGAGAGCGCTCGATGGCGGTGTCATACCAGACCATTGCCAACGTAGCACTCTCAGGCGTCGTCGCGGCTATCGAGAACCCGTCCATCCCCTGATCCCAGACGGTCGTGCGGACAAGCGACCAGCATCTGAAGGTCAGCGCTGATCGCTTCCTCGTGTTTTACCAGTGGTAGGAAATACCGACATTGACGGCGTTGGTGACGATGTTCGTCTTCAGGCGGTCGCCGCTGTCGATCGGAACGTCGACGCGCGAATAGGTGCCCTTGTATTCCACGAAGGTTGACCAGTTATCGGTGACGCGGAAGTCGACGCCAGCCTGCGCCTGGAAAGTTACACCGCCGAACTCATAGTCGAAGGTCGTGCCCTGCGGACGGGTGACTTCAACGTGCGGAATGTTTACCCCGACACCGGCGCCGAGATAGGGGGTCCAGCGGCGGGCCGGGTCCTTGAAG